>ONWQ01000004.1 GCA_900321565.1 uncultured Eubacteriales bacterium | reverse complement strand
TGCGGCTGCTTCCATTTCATATCGGTCAGATCAGAAATTATCCGTGTTGTAACTGTATTCCAGTACAGTGCTTTCGCCATTCTCGGTCCATACCACATTCTTCTGTTCATCATAGCTGAATGTGACCGTGAAGGGATCTTCCTCATCAAAAGCGCCTGTCGCCTCAATGGTGTCGGTTTCAGGATCATATGTACCCTTCAGGATGGCATCCCGGACGATTTCATTGTCTTCGTCGCGCTCGTAGAGCCGGATATCATACTCGCCTTCATACCAGTCAAAGAAGTATACTTCCAGATTGCCCTTCATCCAGCGTCCGCCGAAGAAGTTCCCGATCTTATCAAATACCAGGCCCTTGCCGGCGTCTTCCTTAAGATCGTTCCAGATCAGCTGCCCGGCTTCATTGAGTGCAAAGGTTGCGTCACCGTCTTCATAGTATGTGGTATCCCAGTCAAGGGTGACGGTATCCTGCATGTAGTGCAGTCCGAAGGGCACGGCAACAAGCTCGGTCCGCTCTTCGTTCAACGCAGTGGAGTATTCCCAGATATCTTCCTTGTTATCCCCGAGCCTGTGGACGACCATCTGCTTGACCCCACCGTCCTCGCCATAGACTTCGATACGCCAGGTACCGTCTTCGGCGATCCAGGTGCTCAGGAAACCCTTGCATTCCGGATACTCATCCGGATAGTATCCGAAATCCTCTTCTGCGAAAGCCGCAGTTGCAGCGAAAGCGAGACAGAGAGCCAGTAAAAGAGCAAACAGTTTTTTCATAAGAATACCTCCTTTGATATGTCGGCGCATGGTTGCGCAGGATGGATACCATGATGATGTATTGTTCCGGAGCGGTATCTGTCGCGATCCGGAATGTGGTTACGGTATAGTATACGGATACCCGGTCCGGATGGCATCTTATGACATCTCTTTTTACATTGCTTTTTTGTGTGCGGACCGGCTTGGGGATACACAGAAAAGCAGTCCCTGCACCGGGTGAACGGTACAGGGACTGCCGGGTTACCATGGTATGCAGATGAAGTTGCAGCTGTGCCGGGGATCATGGAAGGCCAGCATCTGATCAGTGGGATTCATGAGTTTCTTCCGTAATGCCCTGAGCACGGTTGGCTTCCGCCTGGGCGACGAGTTCGTCATATTCAGCCAGGTTATAGCTCCTGTCATACGGTGTCGGCAGCAGGCCTTCCCGGATATAGCCGATGATCTCCTCACGCCGCGGATCCTCTTTGGACAGGTCCACACCGGTGATGCGCCAGTTGTTGTCCACAGCCGGCTCAACCGGGGAGTGCTCAGCGAAATAGTCCACAATCATGTCACGGATGGAATTGGAGGATTCCCAGTCACGCTTGCCTTCGACAAGGTTCTTTGCCTTGAGACCGGAGGAATACCGGTAATTGTTGACAGCCAGTTTCAGCACCTGGTCATCCTGGAGCGGTTCACCGTGGAACAGGAGATTCTCAATGCGCTCACCCTTCGGCTTCGAGAGATTGATCTCATAGTCCACGCCTGCAAACATGTCATACAGATACCCGGGATATTCGGGGTCAAAGGAGATATTGATATCCCCGGGCACCCACTGGTTGTAGCATTCGGCTGCCCATTCCATGTAGTTTTTCAGTTCTTTGCCCGTGACATCCAGTGTATAGAGCGTATTGTCGAACTTATAGATATCAAAGATATTCCCGTAGGTGATGGGGCCTTCTGGCAGATCACTTGTATCCTTGAACAGGGCGCAGGCGGTCACGTCAGCACCGGAATTGATCAGCTGAATGTTCAGGATCAGGTCCATGACTGCGGTATCCTGCAGTTTGCCTTCCGGCAGCCCGGGAATCTCATCTTCAGGCTGGAATCTGGCTGTAGTCGTACCGAGCGGGTCTCCCTGTTCGCCATCCTCACCGACACCCTGGACGAAGTTGATGGTCTGCTCATGCAGTTCCTTCACGACCGGGATATCACGGATTTCCTGGCTTGGTTCATAATCGGCCATGTCCACGATCTGAGTCTCAATGGACTTGATGTTCTTGTCCGCGTCCAGGGTCACATCAATCCGTGCAATCTCGCGGCCGGAATTGCGCACGCCGACAATGGGTGTTTCACCGATCCTGTCATTGACCGTGATGTGCATGTGCGCGACCTGAAGAATATCCACTTCGGGATTGTCCTCGACAATCTTCTGGCCGGCATCGGAACCGTTGTCCTCATCAAACTCGGCGTACTGTCCCATGTGTGCGGAAACAAGGATGATGTCCGCCTGATCCCCGATCTCGGCAATCGCCTTCTTGACGGCCACATTACCGGCCTCAAAGGTCGTTTCATCAATGCCTTCCTTGCTGCCGTCCCAGATCGGGATATCCGGTGTGCATACGCCGATCACGGCCAGCCTGACACCACCGCGTTCCACAATGGTCCAGCCATGGCCTGTGACATAATTGCCCTGCGCGTCCAGTACGTTCGCACCGAGCACCGGGAAATTTGCCTGCCCCAGAATCTTCTTCATGGTCTCAATGCCCCAGTTGAACTCATGATTGCCGAGGGTCATGGCATCGTAGCCCATGTAATTCATGGCTGCAATGACGGGGTGCTCATTGTCCGGTACATTGTTGGCAATATCGTCCGTCATGATGGTGCCCTGAATGTCATCACCGGCGTCCACCAGGAACACATTGGGGTTCTCAGCACGCACCTGCTGGATATAGGTATACAGGCGTGCCATGCCGTTGTTGGTAGATTCCGTATTGTCCTCGTAGGAATAGCTGAACACGTTTCCGTGCATGTCTGAGGTGGCAAGGATCACGACGTGCATTTCCTCTTCTGCACCGGCCATGCAGGGAAGCATGAGGGCCAGAAGCGAGAGCGCCAGAAACAGACTGAGAAACCGGTTTACCGTACGATTCATGCAAAACACTCCTTTGCTGGTCATGAATATATGGAACGGCGGGAATGCCGCTTCCGGACAGGATTGTATGCATCGGCCATGTGCACTCATGCTGCCTTCTTTCCCTGATGCAGCATGTGCCTGACACGCCATGTAATGAGTACCATGGCGGCGCCGAGCGCGAGCAGATAGACCGGAAAAATGAACATGCCCACAGCCTGGCCGACAAGGCCGCAGAGCAGGGGACCGAGCAGTATGCCGACATAGGAGAATGCCATCTGTACACTGATCACGGACTGCGAGATATCCTTGCCGAAGCTCTCAGGCGTCAGGTAATTGAAGTTCGGGAACATCGGCCCGTTGCCGAGTCCGACCAGGAAGAATCCTGCGGTATAAAGCAGCCGGGTACCAGGGAACAGCAGTATCAGGAGTGCAGCGCAGAGAATGCCCTGGCCGATACGGATGATATTCCAGCTGTGCAGCCGGGCTGCAAGCACACCGGACAGGAACCGGCCGGCAGCCATGCCGACAAAGTACAGCAGGATCACCTGGGCTGCCTGGTCCGTGGTCAGGTGCCTGTGCTCGACCAGAAAGGTGCTGCCCCAACCGCTGCAGATGCATTCGATGGCGCAGGATATGAAGAACAGGCTGCACATGGACCTGACGCCCGGGATGGCCAGTGTCTGCCTGACGGAGAGCACGCGCATGGTTTCCTCCGGTGCCGTGGCATCTGCCGGGTGTGCCTTTTTCCACAGCGGCAGGGACAGGAACATGATCGCCGTAATCCCGGCCTGGATGCCGGCAGCGATCCGATAGCCTGTTCTCCAGCCGCCGGGTCCGCTGATCACCAGAGACAGGATATACGGACTGACAGAAACCCCGATCCCATAGAAGCAGTGGAGAAAACTCATGACCCGGGCCGAGTAATGCAGTGCCACATAATTATTGAGCCCCACATCAATGCTCCCGGCACCGATCCCCAGGGGTACGGCCAGCAGGACCATGCATGCTATGTTCGGGACAAATGCAAACCCGCCCAGCGCCAGAGCGGTCAGCAGAGTACTGAATGCCGTGACCTTGCTGGTTCCGAACTTCCGGATCAGACGACCGCTCATCAGGCTGGATATGATTGTGCCGGCCGAGACCGTAACGCTGACCAGACTGCCATAGGCAATGGGCAGCGAAAAGTCGGTATAGATTGCCGGCCAGGCAGTCCCAAACAGTGAGTCGGGCAATCCCAGACCGATGAAGGCAAGATAGATGACGAGAAGAAGAATGGTAGTCATTTACGCTGCTCCTGGCATGAGGTATACTGTGCAGGGGGCCCTGCACGCCTTCTCAGGAAAAGTATATCATAAAGTATGGTTCCGTGGGTACTGTGTGGAACAGTATTTTGCTGTGATTCTGAGAAGCTCGCAGGGCGAAAACAGGGAAGAGACGGTTGCAGTGCATGATTATGCGGGTGTACCGGGCGATTTTTTCCGTACCCGGATGGTAGCCGCGTAGGCACTGTTGCACAGCCCGAGCACTGCGGAGAGGATGAACAGGGTCTCAATCCCCAGCGCTTCCCAGATCCATCCGCCGAAGAGGGCGATGAGAATGGTAATGAGATGGTTGACGGACACGCCAGTGGATATGGTGGCCCGAACCTCCTCCGGACTGTCGGAGAGGTCCTGTACATAGACATTCGATGCCATGGATGCGAGGGAAATCACGGAGTCCAGGATATAGTTCACACAGCAGACAATGAAGGCAATATTCTGCGGGAAAATATGGTGCGCAAACCCGTAGAAAAAGCAGACGATCACCAGGATCAGTGTGTCAGAGACCATGATTACCTTATACCCCAGCCGGTCAATGAGTTTCCCTACCAGGGGCGAAAGGAAGAAACTGCAGACAGCGGACAGGGCGAACAATGTGCTGATGACCATGGCATTCGCGCCATAGAACAGGACCAGCACGTAGGGCCCGAACGTGAAGAACACCTGTTTGCGTGCACCATAGAAGACTTCCAGCATATAATACTTGGCAAACTTTCTGCGGAAGTAAAAGCGGCGCTTGCTGGCATCCGGTACGCTTTCGCCGGTCATACGCAGGCTGGAAAGAAAGCTCAGGGCAATGATGCATGCACTGACTGTAAAGGCTGTCCGGTATAACCAGTTCCTGTCCCGGGTCAGGAAGAAGGCACCGATGATGACCAGGTAGCCGATCAGGGTACCCATCTGCTGGAAGGCATTCTGCATGCCCAGTGCTTCACCGCCACGACCGGGCCGTGAATACTGGAGCGACAGTGTATTGCGCATGCCCAGCTGCATGTGATCACCCAGCGAGTAAATAAAGATGCACAGGATAACGAGTACCCGGTCAGCCGGCACGACAGCCTGTGCGGCCATGCCGGCAAGCATGAAAATGGCACCGATCCTGTATATACGTTCTGCTGAGAACATATACAGCGCAGCCAGAATGAATACCAGCATGAGCCCGGGCAGTTCCCTGAAAAACTCTGAGACGCCTTTGTGAAAGCCGGACATGCCTACAACTTCCGCCAGGTAATTGTCGATTACGCCCTTGTAGAGGCCGTATGACAGCCCGACTGTGATTACTGACAGGAAAAAGGCCTGATACCTTGAGTCAGACCGGAAAATCGCTTCAAGACGTTTCCGCATGCCTGTGTCTCCTTTATCCGTTGGTTCCTGGCCGTGCTTGTGCAGACTTTGCCGGGCGTATGTTATGCACCTGACCGCTGCTGCATGACCTCAGCGATTCTATCATGCAGCTTTGGAATTGTCACGGATCTTATGCACATTTGAGTCCATGGGGAAGCTTGCCCGGAAATATGAGTGACTTTGACCTGACGCACGATGATCAAATCGGGATCTGTAAAGGGGGATGCATGATGGGATCTCATAAGAGTACTGGCGGCTGGCTGTCTTTCAGACGTGAAGATCAGCCACAGGTTCCCGGCCGGAAAAGTGACAGTATATTCACAAAAGACGGTTTGCTTGTCTTCGCTGTTATGGCTGTCCTGCAGATTGCAGGAGGGATTGTGTATTCCCATTTCTTTGGGCCGCATTCCTGAGTGTAAGAACCAGGTCCGGCTTTTGATCTGCATCAGGCAGGGGATCAGGACCGAAATCAGATTCGCGATCCACGGTTTTCCCGGACAGCAACAGAGCCGGATGCGTTCAGGAAAAATCTCTGGAAGGATGTCCAGGAGGAGCATGATATGCATTTGAAACTCAGACTATTCGGAATTTCCATTCTGCTGTGCCTCACTGTTGCCATGGTATTTCCCGTGAATGCGGAAGAAGCGCAGTCCCGGATTGAGCGGGCTGTGGTATCCTATGCGGCTGAGGGGGTAAGGGACGATCAGGCGCTGTCAGCTCTGGCCATGCTTGATCCGTCTCTTGGAGAAAAATGGGCCCGCATCATGGACCTATGGGAGACACCGGTTGCTGTCCATGATGAACTCCCGGATGATCTGCCTGAGGATGACTCGCTGTGCCTGGTTGCACTCGGCTTTCAGCTGAACCCGGATGGAACCATGCGTGAGGAACTGACTGAGCGTCTGAAAGTGTTGCTGGCGGCATCCGGGAAGTATCCGAATGCAATCATTGTATGCACGGGCGGCGGGACCGCAGCCGATGATCCAGACGCTACAGAAGCCGGTCGTATGGTGGAATGGCTGGAACAGCACGGAGT
>ONWQ01000085.1 GCA_900321565.1 uncultured Eubacteriales bacterium | reverse complement strand
GTCCCCCATGACAAAATACTCTCCGTCCGGCACGGTATAAGGGCCAAATGTATTCAGTCCGCCGCCACGATATTCAGGCGCTATATACGGTTCTTCCTGTCTGTCGCCATTAATATACAGATATCCGTCCCTGACTTCGACCGTATCACCCGGAAGGCCTACGACACGCTTGACAAAATTGGTATCGCCCCGCCCCGGATACCGGCAGACTACGATATCGAAACGCCGTGGATCTCCGCCGATTGTGATCCGTGGGGCTTTTTCTCTGGATTCCGGATTCTGCCATGGGAGAGACAGCCAGGCTGAAGAGTAATCAAACTTCGTCACAAGCATGATCTCCCCGTTTTCAAGCGTGTTGTCCATGGACTGTCCGTCAACCCTGACCAGTTCAAAACCAAAGGCTCGGATCGGAAGAGCTATGGCAACCGCAGCGATCATGGTGAGAACCCATTCCAGGATTTCCCGGATCAGTGGTTTTTTCTTTTTTTCTTCTTTGTGTCTGTACATGCATACTGCTCCTATCAGATCATTTGGAAGAAAGCCTGTGCGGAACAGACAGACGGAAACAGGGTCACCAGTATGCCAAAAGCAGCTGCAATCATCCAGCGCACGGGTGATTCCTTTTCCGGCAAGGCCAGTGCCGCCTGTTCCAGCACAGTCAGCTCATTCCCGCGCCGGATGACAGTATTCAGATACTCATTACGCATGCTCGCTCATTCCTTTCTTCAGTTTCCTGCGGATGCGGTGCAGCCGGATCCGCACCTGTCCGTCTGACATGTTCATTTCACTGGCAATCTGTTTCGTGGGTTTGCCCTCCAGTGAAAACGCCAGCAGCAGTTGTCTGTCGGCTTCATCCAGGGATGCCAGGAGGTGAATCCGGTTTAACTGCTCCAGACGGCTGATGTACTCTTCCTCGGCTGAGTCAACCGGCAGCTCGGGCAGTTCACCCGGGAGTTCCGGAAACCGCTTCTTTTTCCTCAGTTCATCGATACAGACCCGTTTGACCGTCGTATACAGATACGCCGGGAAAGACCGGTTCTCATCAAGGGCCATCCGTGCTGCATAGATTCTGGAAAAAGCTTCCTGTACCGCGTCTTCCGCGTACTGATGATCGTGCAGAATGCTGTTTGCATACTCTTCTGCCTGGGAACGCCAGCGCATGATCAGCTGCTCAAGCGCATTGATGTTCCCGGCCTTCAGCCAAGCAACAAGCTCCCGATCTTCCGACATCCCTTTCACCTGCCTTCTTCACAGGACAATACGATCAAAACCATGGAATGTTACAACAATCGGGAACTTTTTTCATCCGGAATCTTCCAGGCATGCCGATTGTCATAACCGTGACGTCAGATGCAGTGTTCCTGCTGTGCTGTATCCACGATGGATCCGCCGGAAACCACCCGGGCAGAGAGACTCCTTCAATATGAATTCATGAGAGGGCTGCCGGAAAAACACCCCTGTAATGGATGGAGCCGGAACCTTTCGGTTCCGGCTCCATCCAATGAGTCTCTATACACATTACCCGGTCATACTCTGTTCGGGTACCAGGCCAGCATGCGCTCACCGAGAAGCTTCCCGATCGCTTCCACGAAGAAGAAGTCCGCATACTGCATCTGCATATGCCGTCCCTGGAGCTCATGGTACGCGCTGGTGCACCTGGTGAAGATGGCCGGTGTAGCCTCGCTCCAGTCGGCACAGCCGGCTTCCTGAGCCTTCAGGATCCGGATCGCCGCATCAAAGTAGGGATCCGCATCGCTCTCAGGCACAGTCCGGCTCAGTTCAAGAAGCCCGGAAGCGGCAATATTGCCCGCGGCATTGTCCAGGACCACAGGCTCCTCAGGCTGCCTGAAGTCGCACCGCGGGAGTCCGTCCGGACACTGGCTGATGAAATAATCTGCCACGCGTCTCGCCGTATCCAGATACTCCTTTTTTCCTGTATGCAGATAGCTGAGTGTAAACCCGTACAGCGCCCAGGCCTGTCCGCGGCTCCAGCTGGACCCGCTTTCATAGCCCTGGCCACCGGGATTGGAGAGGAACTCACCCGTACACGCATCAAAGATCACGATATGGTTGCAGCTGCCGTCGGGCCGGACAAAAGCCTTCATGGTGGTATCTGCATGGTGCATGGCGATCAGAGAGAAGCGCGGATCCCCGGTCACCTCGGTTGCCCAGTAGAGCACCGGCAGATTCATCATGCAGTCAATAATGGCCCAGCCTTCCCTGCCCTCGCCGTTCCAGGCGCGGATGAAGCCACACGGATTATACCGTCCGGCCAGAGTCTGTGCCGCGAACAGTGTACGGTCAAAGCTGTCCTGATTCTTTTCCAGCGCATAGCGGACTCCGGACTGGATCAGCCACATGAATCCGACGTCATGGCTCAGGTTCTTGAAATCGCGCAGGGCATCATCCAGCATACTTTCAGCGCGGACGGCTTCATCCCGGTACAGACTCTTCCCGTTCTGCAGGAACATCTGCCACATGGTTGCCGGCCAGAAGCCATTGGTCCACCAGCCGATCCGGTTCTCCTTCCACTGTCCGTTCTCGGTTGAATACGGGATGTAGGAGACCTCATTCGCCTTTTTGACAGCAAAGCGCATTTTGGCATCCAGTTTTCCGGCCATGGTTTCCGCCCAGGCCTTCAGGCCCGGTTCCTGTGCAACCTTCTCCATGATGTCCAGACTCATTGTTTCCATCCTCTCCTTCTGTGCGCATAGGTGTTCCTGGAACATGTATACCGACCGGTTATCCCTTGACGGCACCGATCATGACGCCCTTCACAAAGTACTTCTGAAGGAACGGATAGATGCACAGCACCGGTACTGTGGTCAGTATAATGGTCGAATACTTGATGGTTTCCGCAAAGTCATCCACTTTATCCGTCTCGCTTGCTGCCGCATTGAGCAGGTTGGAATTGGCGATCAGGATGGAGCGCATGATGTTCTGGATCGGCAGTTTGTCATTATCCTGCAGATAAATGCTGGCCGGGAACCATGCATTCCAGTGTCCGATGCCGTAGTAGAGAACAAGTACCGCAATCGTCGGCATGATCAGCGGGAGCGTCAGGCGGAATACGATCACCAGGTCATTGGCGCCATCCAGATAGGCAGACTCATTGAGACTGGCCGGAATGGACTGGATGGCGGTCCGGCATATGATACAGTTATAGACACTGATCGCCCCGGGCAGGATCAGTGCCCAGAGAGTATTATACAGTCCAAGATCACGGATGTTAAGAAAAGTGGGGATCATACCGCCATTAAAAAACATGGTGAACATGATCATGAACTGGATTACAGGCTTGAGCAGGACATCCCTGGACGCAAGGAAGTACCCGGTAAACACGGTGAGGATAATATTCAGCGGGACCGAGACCACCAGAACAATCAGGATATTCCTGTAGCCGCTCAGAAGCAGCGGGTGCGTGAACGCCAGGCGGTACGCACTCGTAGTGAACATATGCGGAATGAACATGATCCCCTGGTGCGCAGACAGGTACGAGGTTGCGGTAAAGGATGCAACCAGGCAGTACCAGATGGGATACAGTGTCAGAAAACACAGGAAGATCAGCAGGATGGCATTGATCACATTAAAGACCTTACTGCCGGTGGATTCCCTGATGCGGTTCGTGTGTGCAGCTTTCGTCATCTCATGCACCCCCTCAGAACAGACTGGATTCGGTTGTTCTTCCGCTCAGGAAATTGGTGATCAGAAGAAACACAACATTGACCACGGTATTGAACAGGCTTACCGCCGTGGACAGGGAGTATTGCGGTGTTGTGGCACCCAGGGAGATCCTGTAGGTGTATGTGGAAAACACGTCTGCCACTTCATAGGTCGTCGGCTGGTACAGAAGAAGGATCTTCTCATACCCGACATTGAGAATGCTGCCCATGCGCAGGATGAAAAGAATGGTGATCGTCGGCAGCAGTCCCGGCAGCGTGATATGCAGCATCTGCTGGAACCGGTTCGCACCGTCAATACGTGCCGCTTCATACTGCTCCTGGTCAATCCCGGACAGGGCCGCCAGATAGATAATCGAGTTCCAGCCAATGCCCTGCCATATGTCGGATATGACATAGATGATCCGGAAATACCTCGGGTCCTGCAGCCAGTTCTGTTTGACACCGCCGAAAAAGCTGACAATATCGGAAACCAGACCGTACTGCTGACAGTAGATCTTGATCAGTGAGCACAGAACCACCAGAGAGATGAAGTAGGGCATGTAAGTAATGGTCTGCACCGTGCGCTTGAACTTGCTGTTCCTGACTTCATTGAGCATGAGCGCAAGCACGATCGGGGCCGGAAAACCGAAGAGAATGGTCAGGCCGGAGATCGTGAATGTATTGCGCAGAAGCCGCCAGAAGTAGGGATCATTGAAAAAGTGTTCAAACCAGTACAGGCCTACCCACGGGCTTTTCGCCATACCACGTGTGACCTTGAAGTTCTTGAACGCGATCTGGATCCCGTACATGGGCTTATAGCAGAACAGGATCAGGTACACAAGCACCGGAAGAATCATCAGGTATTTATACTTGTTATGGCTGAAATCCCGCGCAATCTTTTTGCCTGGTGACAGACGTTTGTAATGCGCATTGATGACTGCGTTTGACTTTGCCACGACGCATGCCTCCCTTGGAGCAGGGTCTCTTCCCGGCCCGGCCTGCAAGCACAAAGCGGTGGAGGATGATTGTCCCCCACCGCTACAGGTTTACGGAACCATCAGAAGGAAAAGAACCCTGACTGAATGAGTTCTGATTCGGTTCTGATTAACGGGCCAGGTAACGGTCCAGGCAGTTCTGACGGATTTCAAGAACACGGTCAAGATGATACTGATTCAGACCGTTCAGGTAATTGTTCCATTCGGTATCGTCGCTGACATCCTTGTTGCCGACCAGGAAACTGGTGCACTGCTCGGTGACATAGGTGGCCAGGTTGGCGGTGTACAGGTCCAGTTCATCGGATTCTTCCGTGGTGAAGGTCACACCATTGGGCCACTTGTGGCTGGAAGTCACTTCAAGAACACGGTCCATGTCCGTGGTATCGCGGCCCATGCCCAGATAGAACCATGCATCATCCGCGTCAATGGAAGCCTGGGAATTCTTCAGGTACAGCAGGTTGGTGGCCTGGATGCAGGAACCGGACCAGGTGGTGCCGTTGTATTTGATCATCGGGTCATTGGACTTGTCGTCAGCAACCAGAGGCGTCCACTTCGGCAGGCCGGTGGTCTCGTCCATCTCCCAGCTCTCGCCTTCGATGCCATAGTTCCAGAACATGAAGCCTTCCTTGGTGTAGGCATAGTCCAGTGCGCGCAGGCACAGCTTCATGGTTTCTTCGTCAGCCGACTTGGTGATGACACCGGTGATGGAGCCGATGCCGGTGCCGCCGAAGATGGAATACAGGGTGCCGTCATCGCCGGTCGGATACGGAATGCCGATCCAGGGACGTCCGTCACCATTGGCTTCCATTTCATTGTTCCAGTTGTTCATCTGGCCCATGGAGGTGATGGCAATACCGGAAAGCCCGGTTTCCACCTTGGTCTTGACGGTGGTGTCGTCCACGGTCAGCAGGTCTGTGTCGACCAGGCCGGCCTTATACAGGTCAGAGAACCACTTCAGCCATGCACGGTACTCTTCTGTGGTCTGGGCAAGCCCGACTTTGCCGTCATCCACATAGAAGAGGTATCCGGAGTTCACGTTGCCATAGGCGCCGAATGCACCGGACATGCCCATCTGAGAGAAACGCACATTGAAGGATGTGGTGAACACCGCACCGTACTTTTCATGGAAAACACGGATGACATTCTCAAACTCGGAGATGGTCTTCGGGATCTCAAGGCCGCATTCTTCCAGCCAGTCCTTGCGGACCACTGGGCCCTGATAGGAATCGTTCCAGCCGCCGTCCTCACGGAAGAAGCCGAAAGCATAGTACTGGCCCGCGTCGGTCTTCATGGCCTTGTCATAGGCGGGATTGGTCTGCAGGAATGCATAGTATGCGGGTGCATATTCCTGAATATAGGGTGTCAGGTCCCAGATCACTTCATCATCGAGGTACTGCTGCGCATTGTTCATGAAATAGGCTTCCATGATGTTGGGCAGGTTCGACGGATCCGCAAGCAGGGTGTTGGTGAATGTGGCACCGTCAGCGCCGGTTGTGGGCAGGATCCATTCAATGTTCACGCCAATCTGCTTGGAGAGATTGACATGGAATGGAGAATCATGCCAGTCGGCAAAGTCGGAATGGATATTATGGGAATCCTGAGAATACCATGTAATGGTCTTGTCGCTGCCAAGCGGGTAGACACCCTCACCGGACTTGAGTTCCAGCGCGAATGCAGATGTTGCTGCCAGAACGAGGCACAGCGAAAGAATCAGGGCCAGAGCCTTTTTCATAGAAAAACAGCCTCCTTTTCATTTTTCGGACAGTCTCCCTGTCCTTTGAACACGTGTACGGATTACTCCGATACTCCAGATTATACGCAGAGACCGGTACTTGACCATTGCATTTCGACCACGAGTCATTGCGTTTTGTGCGAACGTACTTCCTGTTTCATAGAATAATATGACAGATTTTTGCCCGATTCTGATAACTTCTCACGGTTTTCGTGAAAGTCCCGCAGGTTATAGCTGGACAAAACGCCAAGTCTATGCAACAATCTGCACAGAGGTGATGTTCATGATCGCTCAGCTTCGTCTCGATACCTGCAATTTTGCACATCTGGAGAGCACAGTCCCGACAGAGGACTATCTGATCCACGCGCACGACTGTTATGAACTCTACTATATTGTGCGTGGCGACCTGAACTTTCTGTATGACGGTACTGAATACCGGCTCCCGCCGCACACGCTCATGCTGAACGCGCCGCGTATCCTGCACGGCATACATGTACTGTCAGACCGGCCGTATAACCGCTATACATTCCATTTTGTTCCGGCATTCTTTCCGCAGGGAATCCAGTCAGACGTCCTGAAACTGCTGCCCACTGTGCAAACCGTACGCAGCGCTTCCTCCCCGATCCCGTTCATGGTTGCAAACGCACAGGCGTATGATATTCAGTCCCAGCTGGATGAAATCCTTGCGCTCTCGGGCCGGGATGAGATCTCCCGGAAGACGTTTGCACCCATTCTGCTGGAAGCGCTCCTTATCAGACTGTATCTGAAATGCACCGATAATTCCGTAACGCTCCCGACCGTCACACGCGCAGACCCGCCAGAACTGGCTGCTGTACTGGATTATCTCAGGCGCCATCTGAGTGACCGGATCACAGTGGAGGAGCTGGCCGAGCGTTTCTTTATCTCCCGGACCAAACTCAACAATCTCTTCCGTCAGCATTTCCACACCAGTATCATGAACTATGTGACTGCGCAGCGGCTTTCCTATGCCCAGAAACTGCTGGCTTCCGGCATGCCGGCCTATGAAGTGGCACCCACAACCGGATACCCGGATTACTCGACCTTTTACCGTTCCTACACACGGCATTTCGGGCGTACACCCCGCAAAGACAAATCTGTTATCCACTTCTCCAGTATGAACATGCCCGGGATTCCGTCCGGTGAAAGCTTTGCCGACCCGTTTGCCGTCCTGGATGAGCAGAATCCACCCGCCACGGTTCTGCCCGACATCGGCTTTGAGAACCATGCCTATGACCCGCTTGAGACCTGACAGTTCTGAAAGGAGACGACCCCATGCGCATCCGACAGCCCATTTTTGATTCCTGGTACTTCGTACACCGCAGTGACTGCGATCCGTCCGTGATTCCGGACGACGCCACACCCGTCACATTGCCACATTCCTGGAATGCCATTGACGGCCATGACGGGCATGCCATAGAGATTCCGTCCGCGGACTGGTCCGCCGGCGATCTTTCCGCAAAGCCTGTCAGCAAGTATGACCGCGGAAGCTACTGGTACTACAGAACCTTTGACATGCTCCACCAGCCGCTCCCCGGCGGCAGGCTGTATGTGGAGGTCCCTGCCGCTTCCCTGATGGCCACCGTGTATATCAACGGACAGAAGGCTGTGTACCACGAGGGTGGCTACTCCCTCTTCCGGACTGATATCACAGACCTCTGCCATGAGGATGGCACAAACCTGCTCGCCATCTGTGTGAGCAATGAGTATGCTTCCAATGTCTATCCGCACCATGCCGACTTCACGTTCTACGGCGGCCTGTACCGCGGTGTGAACCTGGTCTCTGTGGCCCGCCAGCATTTTGACCTTGACTATTACGGTTCCTCCGGACTCATGGTCACACCGAAGCTCACGGACTCCGGGGATGCCACCTTTACCCTGCGCAGTTTTGTCTGCGGTGCGGATGAGAATGACACCGTGTTCTACCAGATCGAAGACAGTGAAGGCCACGAGGTTGCTTCCGCCTGCACGGATGCGCAGGACACGGAAGTGGTGCTGCCTGTCCATGCTCCGCAGCTGTGGAGTCCGGATACGCCGAACCTGTACCTGGTCACGGCAAGCCTTCTGCACCGCAACGAGGTCGTGGATGAGGTTTCACTGCCCTGCGGTGTGCGCTCCTTCTCCGTGTCCCCGAAGGACGGGTTCTTCCTCAACGGAAAGGCCCTGCCCCTGCGCGGTGTATGCAGACATCAGGACAGGCTCTATGAGGGCAATGCCCTGACCTCTGAACAGCATTTTGAAGACGCGCTGATCATCAAGGAACTCGGAGCGAACGCGATCCGGCTCGCGCATTATCAGCACGCCCAGGACTTCTATGACGCCTGTGATGAGCTCGGGTTTATCGTCTGGGCAGAAATCCCGTTTATCACCATCATGTCTGAGGACCCGAAGGCCCATGACAACTGCATCAGCATGATGAAGGAACTGATCTGCCAGAGTTATCATCACCCGTGCATCTGCTTCTGGGGACTTTCCAATGAAGTACTGCTTGCCGGAAAACTCTCGGATCAGCTGATTGAGAACCACCGGGACCTGGAAGCACTGATCAAGGCCATGGATCCGACCCGGCTCACGACCATTGCGCATGTGGCCGGCACACCCGAGGACTGTGCATTGCATGACATTACGGATGTGGAAGCCTATAACCATTATATGGGCTGGTATGTCGGCACCATGCAGGACAACGGGCCATGGCTTGACCGGTACCATGCCGCGCACCCGGACCGCTGCATCGGCATATCCGAGTACGGATGTGAGGGGATCCTCACCTTCCACAGCGCAGAACCTGAACCCAAGGATTACAGTGAGGAATACCAGGCACTGTACCATGAAGAGCTCGCGCGCGTCTTTTCCGAGCGTCCCTACGTGTGGGGCAGTTTCCTCTGGAATATGTTTGACTTCGGTGCTGCACAGCGCAATGAGGGTGGTGTCGCAGGCCGCAACAACAAGGGGCTTGTCACCCTCGACCGGAAGATCCGGAAGGATGCCTATTATATTTACAGATCGTACTGGAATCCGGAACCCATGGTCCACATCTGCGGGAAACGCTATCAGAAACGGGCCGGCGAAACCACACAGATCCGGGTCTATTCCAATCAGCCAGTCGTATCCCTGTACCTGAACGGAGTGCTTCAGGAAACCGCCGCTTCCGCCCATGTATTTGTCTTCCGTGTGGCACTCAGGCCCGGAAAGAACCAGGTAACCGTTCTTGCCGGTGATGTCTCTGATTCCACTGTGCTTGAGAGGGTGGAGCAGGAACCGGAGATCTATACACTGCCTTTTGTGCGGGAGCGCAGGGCATTCCTGAAGCAGTGTCTGGACTCTGTCAATGGCATGGATCCCGGTAAACTTCTTGAAAAGAAGGACGGCGCATACAGCGTCTATGATACAGTCGATACGCTCAGAAAGTCCCCGGACACAGTAGATTTTCTGATGAACGCACTTTGCGCTGTCATGAAAATGGAAAAAGCACAGCTGGACCTGAACAGCAAGCGCTTTGAGCGGATGCTTCCGGCCACGCTGAGTGACCTGATTTCGCATGAAACCGAGGACGGAAGAAGACTGCTCGCCGCAATGAACCTGCATCTGAGCAGCATTCCCAGGAAATAATCAGCACGGTAATCGAAACCAGGCCGGTCTGCGCATCATGCAGACCGGCCTGATTGCCGTGTGTGTACACGGACTGCAGCCTGAAGCCTCCGACCTGAAATCCGTGCATCACAGGCAGGAAAGCGCAGGTATGGAATCACTCAGCAGCTTTCTGTACGACCCCGGACTCTGAAACGTCTTCCTCGTCTGTCCCGTTTTCGTACGCAGTGATCCTGTCCCCTTCCCGGATCGTGCCACCGGACAGTACGCGGGCAAAGATTCCCTGGTGCGGCATGATGCACGTGCCCACACGCCTGCGTATGGCACACGCCTGATGGCATTCCTTCCCAATCTGCGTTACCTGCAGAGCAACCGTTCCACAGCGCAGAATGGTCCCCACAGGAAGAGACGCGCAGTCGATTCCGTCCACGAGCAGGTTTTCCCCGAATGCTCCGTCAGAGACACAGGCACCCTGCAAATTGAATGCCTGCACTTTCTGATAGCTGAGCAGGCTGACCTGGCGGTGCCATGGACCTGCATGGGCATCTCCCTCGATCCCCCAGTCGGTTCTGAAAGATGCAGAATGGACATTGGTCTTCTCTGTCCCCTTTTCCGGACTTGTACAGACCGCCCGGATGATTCCCTCGATCACTTTTGCTTTCTCCCTTCTGCCTCTGTCCGTACCCGGTGCCCCGGGATGCGTGCGTATCCCCTGCATGCTTGCTCCGGGAATCTGCCGCTTCCCTGCCTGGCACCTTCTGCGTGCGCATACCGGTATACCGCAGGGCCCGGATCTCACGGGGATTGTACAGCATCCGTCCTTGAAATACAATATAATATCCATCGATTTAATGGATATTTGAATCTCAGGCAAACTGCTCCGTTGCATGCATGTAACATGGATCTGTAGTGGCGCCGGGCATCGGGATCGGCTATAATCCATGGAAGAAGACCATATACTGAACCATAGTGCATCTTCCGGCGTTTGCAGACAGGAAGCATGCCAGGATGCAGACGACAGAACCCTTCAGGAAGCCTATGCTCTTATGAGCTCTGTAACGCAACGCAAAGAAAAAAAGGAGGCCATCCATGACCATCCGTGAGCAGATTACAACCTACATTGACAGGCAGTATCCTTTGTACCGACAGATTGCACTGGACCTGCATGCCCGCCCGGAAGTCAGCAATCATGAATTCTATGCCTGTGAGCGGCTGAGCCGGCAGCTCACAGAGGAAGGCTTTCAGGTCACAGTCGATGTGGCAGGACACCGCACCGGCTTTACCGGGACATACCGATCGGAAAAAACGGGACCGGTCCTGGTATTCCTGGCAGAATACGATGCGCTGGCAGGCCTCGGGCACGGGTGCGGGCATAACCTGTTCGGCCCGACTTCCCTGCTTGCCGCCGCGGCACTCAGACAGGTGCTGGATGAAACCGGCGGTGAAATCCGTGTCTACGGCACGCCCGGCGAAGAAGGCGGCGAGAACGGCAGTGCCAAGGGCAGCTTTGTGCGTGAGGGCTTCTTCAGGGATGTGGACGCAGCCCTGTGCGTACACCCGGGAGACCGGCACGAAGCATCCAGCAAAAACCTCGCCTGTCTTCCAGTGGACATTGAGTTTTTCGGGAAGGCCGCGCATGCGGTGACGGCACCGGAGCAGGGCATCAATGCCCTGGATGCCCTGATTCTGACATATAACGGGATCAATGCGCTCAGCCAGCATGTAACCCAGGATGTGCGCATCCACGGGATCATCACCCATGGCGGAGATGCACCCAACATCGTACCCGAGTATGCCGCGGCCAGGTTCTACTTCCGCGCGTCCACGGTCCCCCGCCTGAATGCACTGATGCAGCGGATCGGAAGTGTTGTGGAAGGTGCCGCCCAGATGACGGGCGCCACAGGCCGGATCCGGCCCTGTCAGAACCAGGTCGACAATATGGTGCCCACGCCCTCGTTCGATGCGGTCTATGGCCGGGAACTGGCACAACTCGGCGAAACCATGCTGCCATCCGACGGGTACGGCATCGGGTCCAGTGATGTGGGCAATGTCTCCCAGGTGGTTCCCACCATTCAGCCCACCATCTGCATCACGGACGGCCCCACGCCCTGGCACACGGAACAGTCCAGAGATGCGTCCAGGTCAGAAAAAGGTCTGGCCTCCATCGCACTGGGCGCAAAAGCCCTGGCGCTCACCGCACTGGACCTGATCGAAGACCCCGGACTGCTTGAAAAAATCAGAGAGGACCATGCGCAGCAGGTCTCACATCAGTAGAACAGAATAAATACAATTTGTCTATTGACTCTATGGACTAATGGATGTATCCTTCGTCCTGTACAAGATGAAAGGAGGCGGGCACAGTGACCACACGGAAGATGATGATGTGTTGTTGTTCCATGCGTGTGTTTGCTGCGCTCGTTTTTTAGCTGTCACACGTCCGGGACAGCACATGCAGGCGGCGCAGTACGCGCCGCCTTTTTTGTATCCCGGGTCTGTAAAAGTCACACGACTTCCTCAGAAAGGACATGGATATGATTCAGATCGACCATGCAGTCAGAACATTCAGGGACAGAAAACAGACGGTGCAGGCACTGCAGGACGTGAGCCTGCATGTGCATAAGGGTGACATTTACGGGATTGTCGGGTTTTCCGGTGCCGGCAAATCCACCCTGCTCCGGCTGGTAAACGGACTGGAAAAGCCGGACAGCGGCAGTATCCGGGTCGCGGGCCAGGACCTGCAGAAACTCAAGCAGAAGGAGCTGCTGAGACTCCGCCGCAGAATCGGCATGGTCTTCCAGCAGTTCAATCTGCTGGAAGCCAGGACCGTCCGGTACAACGTCTCCGTCCCGCTGCTTCTTGCAGGAGTACCCGGGGCGGAAGTTCAGCAGCGGGTCCGGGAAGTTCTGCGCTTTGTAGAACTGGAGGACCGGGAAAACGCGTATGTCAGTCAGCTGTCCGGCGGACAGAAGCAGCGGGTCGGGATTGCGCGGGCCCTGGCCACCCGGCCGGATATCCTGCTGTGCGACGAAGCGACCTCGGCGCTGGATCCCCAGACCACAGAATCCATCCTGCTTCTGCTGCGCAGGGTCAACCGGGAGATGGGCGTGACCATTCTGCTCATCACCCACCAGATGCAGGTCATCCAGAGAATCTGCAACCGGGTCGCCGTCATGGAGCGTGGGAAGATTGTGGAACAGGGCAGCGTACTGAGCGTGTTCGGGACACCCAGGGAGGAAATCACCCGGCACTTTGTGCGCACTGTGGTCCAGGACCAGATTCCTGAAGCGTTCATGTCCCTTGTCATGAACGAACAGAGGAACCAGCGGCTGGAACGCCTGAAATTCATCGGCGATGCGGTAAAGGAGCCCCTGATCTCCAGTCTGTGCCGTATGGAGGGGCTGGAAGTCAATATTCTGGGGGCAAGTATCCAGGAACTGCAGGACACCGTGATGAGCGTGTTCATACTGCAGCTGATCGGCGAAGATCCGCAGATCGCGGAGGCAGAGAAAAGAATCGACAGGGCGGGTGCTCTGCGTGAAAGGCTGGTGGCGGAGGCATGACAGACTGGCAGACCCAATTCAAGGAAACATTCGGCATCAAATGGCCCCGGCTTCTGGAAAGCCTCAGCCAGACCGTATACATGCTTGGCTGGGCACTGCTCATCGGGGCACTCATCGGACTGATGCTGGCTCTGCTGCTGGTGCTCTGCCGCAAAGGCGGGCTCAGACAGAACCGGATCATCTACGCCACTGTCAATGTGTATGTGAACATTGTGCGTTCCATGCCGTTCATCATTACGCTCGTGTTCGTTTTCCCCGTGACCCGGCTGATCATCGGCAAGACCTATGGTTCCACCGCCATGCTGGTTCCCCTGGTGATCTACATAAGCCCGTACATGGCGCGCCTGATTGAAAACTCGCTGCTGGAAGTGAGCCCCGGCATCATTGAAGCCGCCCAGGCCATGGGTGCCACCACCTGGCAGATCATCACCCGTTTCCTTTTGCCGGAAGCGCTGTCTTCCATTGTCCTGGCCATGACGACCGGGACCGTCGGACTGCTTGGCGCAACCGCCATGGCCGGGTATGTGGGCGGTGGCGGTGTGGGAGATCTTGCGCTGACCTACGGATACCAGCGGTACAATTTTCCGCTGCTGATCCTGACCATTGTGATCCTGGTCATCTTTGTCCAGCTGCTGCAGCTTCTTGGCAGCCGCATCAGCGGCAAGCTGCGGGAGCACCGCTGAAGGTTATCCTCCCCCGTCCGGAAGGGGGATGTAACATAGAAAATGATATATGAAAAGGAGAAGATGTATGAAAAAACTGTTTTCTGTCCTTCTGATTGCCGCCCTGCTTCTGACTCTGAGCAGCCAGGCCCTGGCAGAAGAAAAAACCGTGATCCGTTACTCCAAGTCCCAGGGACCGTATACTGAACTCTTCGAAGACGGAATCATTCCCATTCTGGAAAAACAGGGCTATACCCTGGAAGTCGTGGAAGCCAGTGACCTGCTGGTCGCCGACAAGATGCTGGAAGCCGGCGATGTTGACGTGAATGTGGAACAGCATACCGCGTATATTGAAACCTATTTCAATGCCAACAATGACGGCCACCTGGTTGGCATCAGCCCCATCCCCACTGTACCCGCCGGACTGTATTCTGCAAGGCACACAAGCCTGGATGAAATCAGTGACGGCATGACCATTGCGGTCACCAATGATGCTTCCAATACGGCGCGCTGCCTGCTGATCCTCCAGAAGATCGGCTGGATCACCTTTGATCCGGATGTGGACGTGACCACAGTCACCGTGGATGATATCGTGGAAAACCCGTATCATCTGGAAATCATTCAGGTGCTGAACACGACCATTCCCACAAGTCTTGCGGACTATGACTTCGGTCTGATCACCGGCTCCATTGTCTGGAATGCACGGGAAATCGTGGACCCGGCCAGTGCCCTGGCCCAGGAGGACATACTCCCGCATCTGGTCCTTCAGGTCACCGTCAAGGAACAGGATCAGGATGCCGTGTGGGCGAAAGCCATTGTGGATGCGTACCATTCCGATGAATTCAAGGCATACATGGAAGAAAACAATACGGGGATGTGGTGGATCCCGGAAGAACTGCGCTGAACCAAAAAAGCTTCTGTCATCTGGCAGAGGCTTTTTCAAATCGGAAAAGGACTATCCTCTCCGGAGCAACAGGGATATCACCCTGATATACAGGCATACTCGTCAGCAATTTCCTGTATAGACATGCGTGAGCTTTTCCCGCGCAGTCTCTGCGAGCTGGTATATCCTGCGGACGTCTGTAGGTGGACGGTCTGTCATATGAAAGCGCGGAAAGAAGCGGGAGATATGCAGCGGGACCTGTTGCCCGATCCGTCTTCCATCTGCATCTGTGAGTGCCGATACCCATCCGCTCAGCTCCCGCATTTCCTCTTCACTGTCATTTTCTCCGGGTACGATCAGGGTGGTCAGCTCCACATGACACACCTGAACCGCCCGGGCAATGAAGGTGCGGACCATGTCCAGACTGCCGCCCAGTACCTGCGTATAATAGTGCTCGGAATAGCCCTTCAGGTCAATGTTCATGGCATCCACGAACGGCGCAATCTCCTCCAGCACCTGCAGATGTGCAGTCCCGTTGGTGACCAGCACGGTCTTCAGCCTGGCTGCGTGGGCCAGTCTGCCTGTGTCCCGTACGAACTCCCATCCGATCAGTGGTTCATTGTACGTGAAGGCCAGACCGATATTTCCCCTGTCCCTCAGGCGGACCGCCGCCTGTACCAGTTCTTCCGGCGTGACTGTCTGAGCCTGCTCCGCAAAACGCATGGCCTGAGCCGACCAGGAAATCTCATGGTTCTGACAGAACGGACAGCGCAGGTTACAGCCATAACTGCCCACGGACAGGATCTGACTGCCCGGGTAAAAATGCTGAAGTGGCTTTTTTTCAATCGGGTCCAGGGCCAGGGATGTGATCCTGCCATAGTTTTCCGGACAGACCGTCCCGGCGCGCCCGATGCGCGCACCGCAGAATCCCCGCTGGCCATCTGCCAGTTCACAGTGGTGGAAACAGACATTGCATTGCGCCATGGTTTTTCCTCCGCTCAAGTATGTCGTATCACTTCAAACCGCTGCAGCTGCACTTTCTCCCCTGCCCGGATTCCTGCTTTTTTCCGGGCTATGGCGATCTGCTGCTCCACCGTGTCCACGCCATCCAGGTCCGGCAGCAGGAGCCCCCTGCGATGGTCCCGGCTGACAATCACGCCATATCGCCTGACATCCAGTGCATCTTCCGAGTCAATATCCTCCGCTTCACCCAGCACATCCACACTGATCTCCAGCCACCTGAGCTCGTCCGGCCGGATCGGGTCAAACCGCGGATCATGGACTGCGGCACTGACTGCATTGTGCATGATTTCCTCAGCAAGGCACTTCCGGGTGGGAGCAATCGTCCCGATGCAGCCCCGCAGCCGGCCCTTCGCGTGGATCGAGACAAAGGCACCGGCCCGGGTATCCGTCAGCTCGCGTGGCAGCCCCTGTGGCATGTCCGGCATCCTTCGTGTGGTCACATATGCTTCCACTGTCTGCCATGCCAGCTGTACCCAGGGATCACATGCCGCCCTCTTCGCGGCCACCCGTTTTTCCTCTGCCTGTTCCCGCTTGTCAAGAAAATGCCGGTTCGCGTCCTCTGATTTCGGATGGAAAGTACAGATGCCGTATCCCACACCGGTCACATCCTCATGCGACAGCGCAGTGGCTTCCACCGCCATGCCATCCAGCGTCCCGGCCAGGATCACGAACGACCGGTGCCCGCACTCCGCGGCACGATCACAGAAAGACTCGTCAAAGTCAAACAGTTCGCCGAACGCGGCCCGGCTGCACACATCCATGATCCGCCGGTCATACTCCGGGCCTTCCTTTGCAAACCCGTAGGGTCCATACGTCTGCAGCTTATGGGAAAGATCTCCGCTGCCGATGAACACGGTCCTGCGACCTGTTTTTTCCACAGCCCTGCGGATCGCCTGCCCCAGACGGTAGTGTTCTTCCAGAGGCAGTCCGGAAAGGCCCAGACGGACCAGCCGGAACCCGTCATACTTCTTTCGGATGAAATACAGCGGGACCATGGTCCCGTGGTCCAGTTCCGGCTCACGCTCCCCGAGCGTTCCTGCCGGGAGATGCGCTTTTTCTGCCTCGTTGACAATTTCCCTGACCAGTTCTTCGTCATAGGTTTCCTCAAATTGCACCTGGGGTGCCTGAAAGCGCGCAAAGGAGCCCTCTGCGTGCCGGCCCGGGGACAGATGAAAGTAATCCGCATACATTACAGCATGGGGACTGGAAATGATCACGGTCTCCGGTTTCAGCTGTGCAATCTCTTCCGCGACCCGGAGATAGGCGTCCCGGGTGCATTCAATCTGCCGTTCACTGCCACGTCCCACTTCGGGCACAATCATCGGCGGATGCGGTACCATATATGCAGCCATTAAAGACATACGGATGCTTCCTTTCAGAGACAGATGGAACCGGTGGTCATGGGATCCCGTTCATGTCTGTCAGTTTGTTCCTCTGTTTCCATTATAATCCGATCTGCACATTTTTCCAGATACTACCCGCATGATACATTGACAGAAATGCTCCTATATAGTAGAATGAGTCGATACTACTATATAGGAGTTATTGTATGCATTCCAATGGTGGGTTTCTGATCACAAAGATCAAACAGCTTGGTGACCGAATCTTTGAAAAGGTGCTTTCAGCGCAGGGCATCGACGCCTTCAATGGTGCCCAGGGACGGATTCTGTATGTGCTCTGGCAGCAGGACGGTATTCCGATCAAAGCGGTCTCAGATGCATGCGGTCTTGCCATCACTTCCCTGACCAGCATGCTTGAGCGCATGGAACGTCAGGGACTGATCCTGAGAAAGCCTGACAGCCAGGATAAGCGTAAGACGCTGCTTTACCTGACCGACAAGGCGAGAGCCCTACAGAAGGACTACGATGCGGTTTCCCTTCAGATGGGTGATCTGTACTACCGCGGGTTTTCCGAGCAGGAAGTGCGGCAGTTTGAAGAATACCTGCAACGGATCCAGCAAAATCTGGAGGAGAATCTGAAATCATGAGTGTATGTATCAAGGACCTGATTCAGAACATGAATCTGGTGATCGGCTGCAGCGTCGGGTGCCCGTACTGCTATGCAAGGAATAACATCCGGCGGTTTCATACGATCCCGGATTTCTCGCAGCCCGAGTTTTTCCCGGACAAAATGAAACGCATGGCCGGTGCATGTCCCCGGAACTTTCTTCTGACAGGCATGAGCGATCTGTCGGGCTGGCAGCCGGAATGGCTGGAAGAAGTCTTTGCAGGCATCCGCAGGAATCCACAGCACCAGTTCCTGTTCCTGACCAAACGGCCCGACCTTCTGAAAATCAGCACGGACCTGGACAACGCATGGTTTGGTGTGACCGTGACCAGAAAATCGGAGCTCTGGCGTCTGGACGCACTGCGGGACAATGTGAAGGCCAGGCATTATCATGCGACCTTTGAGCCGCTCTTTGACGATCCCGGCTCCGTCGATCTTTCTGAGATCGAATGGATCGTTGTGGGGACCATGACCGGAGCGCAGAGCCGGAAAGTGCATACCGAGCCCGGATGGGCATACTCCCTGACCGGGCAGGCACACAATCATCACATTCCCGTTTTCTGGAAAGAGGACCTCGTGCCCATCATGGGTGAGGAACAGATGGTCCAGGAACTGCCGGAAGCATTCAATCACGTACTGGAGGAACAGAAAGCATGGAACAGCCGGAAATTAAGGTAGGTTTTGTACAGACAAAGAGCATTATGACCAAATCCAACGG
>ONWQ01000068.1 GCA_900321565.1 uncultured Eubacteriales bacterium | reverse complement strand
TCCTTATGTATGGGGTTTTGTGTTTTGACAGTAGTATAAGCACTCCGGGGCATTCTGACAATCAAAAAACAAAAAGAAGACAACAGAAATACCGTCGGTACCGGGCATGCATGCGCGTCTGTCCTGCTGCGTGGCATGAAAAAGGCCGTGCGCGCGGCACGGCAAGGATGATAAAGAAAGGCAACCGGCAGTGTTCAGCTTCCGGTGGAGCGATAGAACCGGATCGCCCGGGCGAAGAGTGCTGCCATGATGAGAAAGACCAGAATGCCTGAAAGCGGGCAGACCCAGGCAGTCCAGGCCGGCCAGGCGAAGATGGGTTTTCCCAGAATGCGGGAAGCCGGAACATGCATAACCAGTGCAAAGGGTGCAATCACGGTGAACAGCACTCTGAGCGGGCGCGGGAACGCGTCCACCGGGTACTGGCACGCACTGCGTCCGCCATAGGTCAGTGTATTGGTGATCTCCACGGATTTCACGGAATGAATGCAAAGCACAGCTTCAATCAGGAACAGTCCGAGGACCAGCCAGAACCCGCAGAAGATGCTCTCCGCAAGAAGCAGCACATGCGCGGGCGACCAGACAACATGCGCCAGGCGGCTGCCGTGTACCAGACTGAAGGTGCCCACGGCAATACAGGTGATTCTCCTCGGATCGACAGCGCTGCAGATCACCTGGGTCAGTATGCCCCGGGGCCGGAGCAGAAGGGTATCCAGCTGGCCGGTGCGGACCAGGGATGGAAAGTTCCCGGTAATCCCGCGGCCGAAGCATTCCGTGAGATAGAACGTGACAGACATCAGCCCGAAAAAGAAGTATAGGTCCCCGGCTGTCCACTGATTCAGGTGGTCAAACCGGTCCACCAGCAGGATCACCGCCAGCAGTTCACCGCCCTCCATAATCAGCTGCGCCAGTGTCTGCATAAGAAAGGAAAGCGGGTACTGCAGCTGACTCTTCAGCAGCATACCCATGGAGCGTACATAGAGACGAACGGTATCCATACGATCAGCCTCCCTGTATGACCAGCCTGCGCTGGTTCCGCCGCCAGAGCATGCAGCCGCTCAGTACCAGAAGAAATGTCCATAGCGCCTGAAGCAGCAATACACTTCCGGACATGCCCGGTGCGTACTGGCCGGTATACAGGCGGATCGGCGCGTCCAGCATCTGTGCATAGGGAAAGAAGCGGAGCACCCGCTGCCAGCTGTCCGGGTACAGGGTCAGAGGCAGAACGTTCCCGGAAAGGATCATCATCAGAAGGTTCAGCATGGCCTGAATGCCTTTCGGGTCCAGTGTACGCATGGTCAGTGTCATGACCAGGTTCTCCATGGCGCTGACGCAGCCGAGCCCGAGGACGAGCCCTGATACGGCCAGGAGACAGGCAAGCGGGGATGCCGGCGCTGAAAGGTGCCAGCCATCCGGCAGCAGAGATGCAAACAGGAGCATGGGCACGGCGCGCAGCAGACTGCCCATGAGCTTGAGTGCCATGACACGCGCATAATAGAACCCGTACAGGTCCAGCGGGCGGCACATGTCATAGGCGATGTTCCCAGTGCGGATCTTGTCCGCCAGTTCAGCATCCGAGGAAAGCAGCATGCGGAAGAACGCCTGCTGAAGCCAGACATAGGTCGTGATGGTCTCAAGCGGCATGCTCTGCGGGTTCCCCGCATAGAGTGCGCGGTACAGTGCGATCAGGATCAGTCCGAAGAAGATCTGGCAGACGATGCCGCCCAGCGCTGCGCCACGGTACTGGCACTCCAGGCGCAGCCGCATCCGGAACACAGACAGATAAGCCCTCATAACGCCATCTCCCGGTACATGTCCGCGATCATATGATCAATGTTCTGTGGCTGGACCGTGATTTCCCGGATGGTTCCCGCCTGCTGAAGCAGCCGCAGCAGCTCAGCGGTGGGCAGCAGAGCGGGCTGATAGGTCAGATGCAGATCCGGCCCCGTCCTCTCCAGTGTGACTGTCTCCGGGAGCATGGGCTGCACCTGTGTATCCTCATACCGCACGCTTACATTCCGGGTATGATCGAACCGCTGCAGCAGGTCCGGGAGCGCTCCGTCGTACAGCTTGTTCCCGTGTCCGAGGACCATGACCCGCGGGCAGAGTGCAGCGATATCCTCCATATCATGGGTGGTCAGCAGAATGGTGGTCCGGTGCTCACGGTTCTCCCATTTCAGGAAATCCCGGAGCGCCAGCTTGCTGACCGCATCCAGGCCGATACTCGGCTCATCCAGAAACAGGATTTCCGGGCGGTGCAGAAGTGAACCGCAGAGTTCAGCACGCATACGCTGCCCGAGGCTCATCTGCCGCAGGGGTGTGCGCAGGAGCTGACCCAGGTTCAGTGCGTCGGTCAGTTCATCCAGCCTGCTTCTGAACCCCGATTCCGGAATGCGGTAGATATCCCTGAGCAACCGGTAACTGTCAGCGATCGGCACATCCCACCACAGCTGCATGCGCTGGCCGAAAACCACACCGATATGCTGCACATAGGTCCTGCGGTTGTGCCACGGCACCATCCCGGCCACCTCGGCCTGTCCGCTGTCCGGGGTCAGGATGCCGGACAGAATCTTGACCGTGGTGGATTTCCCAGCACCATTGGGACCAATGTACCCGATCAGTTCGCCCTGGTCGATGTCAAAAGATACGTCGCGGAGGGCCTGCACGGTCGTTTTTTCACGCAACAGTGTGCCTTTTGCACGTTTTTTCCGGACTGTGAACTGCTTGCACAGGTTCCGGACTTGAATCAGACTCATTTTCTATCCCTTTCCCGGGCCTGCCGGTGATCCTGAAGGGTCATGAAAGTGTTCTGCGGGCTTACTATGCATCCTGCCCCGCGCAAAGCGTACGGAAGCGTTCAAGCGGGATCTCCGGGGAGCGGATCCCGTCATTGGCGCCGAGGCATTCCACGGCACAGGAAGCTGCGGCCGAGGCGAACAGCGCACAGTTCCTCAGACTGTACCCGCACAGCAATGCATGCAGGAATCCGGCAGCAAAGGTATCGCCGGCACCCGTGGTATCGACCACCCGGCTTACGGGAAAAGCCGGGATCTCCATGCAGGCCCCGGCGGTTCGCACCAGACAGCCCAGTGCTCCGCGCTTGATGACCACACAGCGCACACCGGCGTCCACCAGCATGCGCGCATTCTCGTATACATCGTTTTTCCCGGTCAGCAGGGCCGCCTCTGTTTCATTCGGAAAGAAGTAATCGATCCAGGGGAGCACATGCGCAAGGTCCCGGAGTGTTTCTCC
>ONWQ01000036.1 GCA_900321565.1 uncultured Eubacteriales bacterium | reverse complement strand
GGCGATCCTGCAGGCATGGTATCCTGGTCAGATGGGCGGCCTTGCAGTCGCCGGGGTCCTGCTGGGGGATGTTTCCCCGGCGGGTAAACTGCCGGTGACCTTTTACCGGGATACGAAACAGCTTCCGGCGTTTGATGATTATGGCATGGCCGGGCGTACATACCGCTATTTTACCGGAGAAGCAGCTTATCCCTTCGGGTTTGGACTGGGATATGATCATGTTGTTCTGCAAAATCTGGACGGGATGAAGAACGCGGACGGAGACATTGAGATTTCGGTGGAAGCCAGCAATCCGGAAGATACTCCGGCGCATGAGACCGTGCAGATCTACATGCAATGGCTGAATCCGGCCTCAGTGATGCCAAACCTTCAGCTTTGTGGCTTTGAGAGAGTTGTGCTGAACCCGAAGGAAACACGCAGACTGCATTTCCGTGTTACAGGACATGATATGCGTGTGTGCATGGACGATGGAAGCTGGATTGAGCATACCGGTGGCATGCGTTTCCTGGCAGCGCTGGTGCAGCCGGATGCGACAAGTACAGCAATGACCGGAGTGCAGCCGCTGAGTATCACTCTCTGAGCTGACGGGCTTTGTTTCCATGAACAATACAACAGAAAATAGCTGCAATATTCCAAAACCCTGCTTCTGCCGGCGGGGTTTTTTCACATGAAAAAAGCATGCCCTGGAAAGGCATGCCTGAGTGGGATCAGAGATTCCGGACATGAAGTGCACGGATGGCATTGAGAACTGCGAGCACCATCACACCAACATCGGCAAATATGGCCATCCACATACTGGCAATGCCAAGTGCGCCCAGCAGGAGACAGGCCAGTTTGACCGCGATGGCAAAAATAATGTTTTCATAGGCAATCCGAAGACATTTTCTGGCAATCCGGATTGCCTTGGCCAGCTTAAGCGGATTGTCATCCATGAGTACGACGTCCGCTGCCTCAATAGCAGCATCCGATCCCAGCGCGCCCATGGCAATCCCTACGTCGGCACGGGAAAGAACAGGAGCGTCATTCATACCATCCCCGACAAATACGAGAGTTTCCCTTCCCTGACGCTGACTGAGCAGCTCTTCCATTTTCCGGACTTTTCCCTCGGGTAACAGCTCGGCTTCCGTACGGTCAATACCCAGCTGAGAGGAGATGGCTTCCGCTACATTTTTCCGGTCACCGGTGAGCATGACGGTTTCCCGGATACCAAGGCGGTGCAGGGCGTCAATGGCTTCTGCTGCCGTGGATTTGATGCAGTCTGCGATGAGAATATGCCCGCAGTATGCACCATCGACAGCCACATGAACAACAGTCCCGACACTGTCACAGTGCGGACAGGTGATAAGGTAACGGTTCATCAGTTTTTCATTACCGCACAGTACCTGCTTTCCGTCAACGACGGCGCGAACACCTTCTCCGGAGATCTCTTCTGCATCTGATACCTGCTCATGGATTTCAGAAAGATGTGCAGCCTTCTGAAGACTCTGAGAAATCGGATGAGATGAATAGCTCTCGGCAAGGGCTGCAATCCGCAGCAGTTCATTTTCTGGCAGGGTTGCATCATGAATTTCCGAGACTTCAAACACACCTTCGGTCATGGTTCCGGTTTTATCCATGGCGACCAGGCCAGTCCGGGCCAGGGATTCAAAGAAATTGGAGCCTTTGACCAGAATCCCGGCGCTGCTGGCACCGCCGATCCCGGCAAAAAAGGTCAGAGGGATGGAGATTACCAGCGCACAGGGGCATGAGATAACCAGAAAAGTGAGGGCACGCGTGATCCATTCTGCAAATAAAGGTGGCATTCCGCAGAGAACACGTATGAGCGGAGGCAGTACTGAGAGAAGTACAGCTGCGCCACAGACGGCAGGTGTGTACACCCGGGCAAAACGGGTGATGAACTGTTCAGGTCTGCTTTTCTGAGAGGATGCGTTTTCAACCAGATCCAGAATTTTGGATGCAGTGGAGTCCCCGAATTCTCTGGTGGTCTGCACACGGAGAACACCACTGGTGTTGACACTCCCGGAAAGTACAGTATCGCCGGGTCTGACACTTCTGGGCACACTTTCCCCTGTGAGAGCGGCTGTATCCAGTGCGGATTGTCCTGTGACTACGAAACCGTCCATGGGCACCTTTTCACCGGGTGCAATTACGATGATACTGCCGATTTCAACCTCGTCAGGGTCAACACGGGTTGTCTGGCCGTCTTCGGTTTCCAGATTGGCGTAGTCAGGACGAATATCCATAAGTTCCGAGATACTCCTGCGGCTTTTCCCGACGGCATAACTCTGAAACAGTTCTCCGACCTGATAAAAGAGCATGACTGCGACGCCCTCGGCATAATCACCGGTACGCAGGCGGCCGAGCAGGATGGCGCCAAGGCTGGCTACGGCCATGAGGAAGTTTTCATCAAAGGGCTGACGGTGTACAATGCCTTTCCATGCCTTTCGCAGGATATCATACCCGACAATGAGATAGGGTACGAGATACAGCACGAATTTCACCCAGCCATCCAGCAGTGCGTCCGGCTTCAGGAAGTGCAGAACCACCATACACAGTGCTGCAATGAGAATCCGGATCAGTACATTTTTCTGTTTATGTGTCATGGAAGGTACTTCCTTATCTGTAAGCGTACAGGATCAGAAATCGATTGTACACTCATCTTCTATTTTCTGACAGTTGGCAAGAACACGCGGCATGACCTC
>ONWQ01000282.1 GCA_900321565.1 uncultured Eubacteriales bacterium | reverse complement strand
GCAGAAGCAGAACACCTGGGTCAATTTCGAAGGCGGTATCGCACTCGGCCAGAAGATCACTCCCCTGCGCCGTGCCGGTGTATATGTACCGGGCGGGACTGCGGCATACCCGTCTTCCGTACTCATGAATGTGATCCCGGCCAAAGTGGCTGGCGTGGAGGAAATCATTATGGCGACACCGCCTGGCCGCGACGGCGGTGTCAGTTATCCGCTTGCTCTGGTGGCTGCAGACCTTGCCGGCGTGGACCGGATCCTGCGGATCGGAGGCGCACAGGCCATTGCTGCCCTGGCCTTCGGTACCGAATCCGTCCCGCGTGTTGACAAGATCACAGGACCCGGAAACATCTATGTGGCTCTGGCCAAGCGTGAAGTCTTCGGGTATGTCGGCATTGACATGGTGGCCGGGCCCAGTGAGGTGCTTGTCGTGGCGGACGGGCAGGCAAACGCGGCCTGGGTCGCTGCTGACCTGCTCAGTCAGGCTGAGCATGATCCCATGGCGGCCGCCGTGCTGGTAACGGACAGTGAGGCCCTGGGCCGGCAGGTACAGAGTGAGCTTGAGCGTCAGACCGCCCTGCTTCCGCGCAGAGAGATCGCGCAGCGGAGTCTGGATTCGTTCGGGACCATTATTGTATGCGACAGTCTGGATGCCTGTGCCGGGGCCGTGGACGGGTTTGCTCCGGAACACTGTGAACTGTATGTCCAGGATCCATGGGCACTCCTGCCAAAGATACACCATGCAGGTGCACTCTTCCTGGGGGCGTACTCACCCGAACCGCTTGGAGATTATATGGCGGGTCCGAACCATGTGCTGCCCACCAGCGGTACAGCCCGTTTCTTCTCTCCTCTGGGCGTAGATGATTTTGTCAAGAAAACTTCCATTATATGTGCCCAGCGCAGTGAACTGGAAACAGTCTGCGACCAGGTCATATGTCTGGCCAGGGGCGAAGGACTGGATGCGCACGCCAATGCGGTAGGCATCCGGTTCGGCAAGGAAATACGATAAACATGGAGGCGGGCATGAAACAGCAGCGAACATCCCATGTGGAACGCAGCACAAGGGAAACACAGATCTCACTTCAGCTGAATCTGGACGGCAGTGGCAGAACGGAACTGTCCACCGGTATCGGATTCTTTGATCATATGCTGGATGCATTTGCACGCTTTGCGCAGCTGGATCTTACCCTGCACTGCGACGGAGACCTGCAGGTCGACGCGCACCACACAGTGGAAGACTGCGGGATCTGTATCGGCCGGGCACTGCGTGAGGCCCTGGGTGACCGCACCGGGATCCGGCGGACTGCATCCGCTTTCATGCCCATGGATGAGGCACTTGCGTTCTCCGCACTGGATATTTCCGGCCGACCCTATCTTGCCTTTCAGGCGGTCTTCCACGGACAGGCCTGCGGCGGCATGGATGTACAGCTCTGCGAAGAATTCTTCCGGGCGCTGTGCACGCATGCCGGACTGACCCTGCACCTGAAAGTACTGGAAGGCCGGAATGATCATCATATGATGGAAGCCCTGTTCAAGGCGTTCGGACTGTGCCTGCGCGATGCAGGCATGCGGGATCCGCGTATTGAAGGCGTCCTGTCCACCAAGGGTGCTCTGGACTGAACAGGAGGAAAAGCATGATACTGTACCCAGCGATTGATCTGATGGACGGCAAAGCTGTGCGTCTCAGACAGGGTGCACGCCATGAGGTCACGGTCTACGGTGATCCGGAAGCTCTTGCTGCGCATTTCCGGGACAGCGGTGCAACCTGGCTGCATCTCGTGGACCTGGATGCCGCATTTGACGGATCGACCCGGTGCCTTCCGCTGATCGAGCGGATTGTACATACGTTCCGCGGGAACGTGGAGCTTGGCGGGGGCCTGCGCAGTGCCGAGGATATCCGTCTGCGGATGGAGGCCGGCGTGACATGCGCAATCATCGGCAGTGCCGCTGTACGCAACCCGGAGCTTGTAGCGGAAGCAGAGGAAACCTGGCCCGGCCGGATCGTAGCCGGCATTGATGCCCGGCAGGGCATGGTTGCCATTCACGGATGGGTGGAAACCTCCCGGGTACGGGCCCTGGATCTGGCCCTGCGCATGAAGGAAGCCGGGATTCGCCGGATCATTTATACCGATGTTGCCCGGGATGGCATGATGCAGGGGCCGAATCTGGAAGAGACCCGGGCACTGGTTCAGGGAACAGGGATGCAGATCGTGGCCTCCGGCGGGATCGCTTCCCTGGAAGATATACGGAATGCAGGGCGCGCCGGCTGCAGCGGAGTCATTCTGGGCCGGGCATACTATGAAGGCGCTGTGTCTCTGGAAGACGCACTGCTGGCTGTAAAGGAGTTTGATTATGGAGTATCAGGAACTGATCCGTGAAGTCCGGTTCGACGACAAAGGGCTTGTCCCCGCAGTTGTCCAGGACGTGCGCACCGGCGAAGTGCTCATGGTTGCCTATATGAATCAGGAAGCACTGAAGCTGACATGCGAAACCAGGTATGCGACCTTCTTCAGCCGTTCACGCCAGAGTCTCTGGAAGAAAGGTGAGACCAGCGGGAATGTACAGAAGGTCTGTGAAATCCGTCTGGACTGCGACGGGGATACACTGCTTCTTCTCGTGGAACCGGCCGGGCCCGCGTGCCATACCGGTGCGCGCAGCTGCTTCTTCCGGAGCATGCCGGTGATGGATGAAGATGAGATCCCGGTGGGAAGCCGGATTCTCGACGAAGTCTACAGTGTCATAGAAGACCGGAGTGCACACCCCAGGGAAGGCAGTTATACAAACTACCTGCTGGATAAAGGCGTGGAAAAGATCTGCAAGAAAGTCGGCGAGGAAGCCAGTGAGACCATCATTGCAGCCGTCAAGGGCAGCTGCGAGGAAGTCACATATGAGGCAGCAGATCTTCTCTATCACCTTCTGGTACTTCTGTATCAGCAGGGGATTACACCGCAGCAGGTTTATGATGAACTCGCCAGAAGGAGATAAGTCATGCGAAGAGTCTGCGCATGCCTGCTCTGTCTGTGCTGCCTGATGCTCTGGCTGCCACAGGCATACGGGGAGCGTGCATTCGTCGACCGGCTGCTGGATACACCCTGGATTGACCAGACAGCCAAACAGTACCAGACCAAAGCATACCGTTATAATAAGGAACCGTTCAAGAACTACGGATGCGGCCCGGCCAGTATTACCAATGCACTGCTTGCGGCTTGCCCGCTTCAGGATTCTGAGTCAGCCGGACCTCTGCTCCTGGAAGTCATGAACAGTCTGGTCTATCACAGGCGTGCCAAGGATGCACGGATTGATCTGCAGTTTCTGAGGCGCTGGGAAGTCCTGGCATCGGAAAAGTATCCTCTGTTGTCCGCTTTGCTCACACAGGATGGTACTTTTCTGCATGCAGACGGGACACCGGCCGGCGCAGAAGCTGTCTGGGACTGGATCCGCGAATATACCGTCTCCGGGGAAAAGGCACTCTGGATCGGGACCATGGATTCCAGGCGCTCGCTCGGGGATATGCTGGAGATCCTGTACCGGCTGCATGAAGCCGGCAGAGACGATGCAGTCGTCACCTTTGGCATGCTCTCCACCGGTACCAAAGGAACCTACGGACCGTTCCGCCTCGGGAGCGGACACTTTGCCTCACTCGCCTTTCATATCGGCACCTATTTTACGGAAGGCAGTTTCTATTATCTTGATTCCTTTCCCCGGAACCTGCCGGAAGAAAGTGCACTGAACCGGAAGGACAAGCTGGAAAATACCTATTCCCTGTACGTGCATCCCAATGAGAAACTGCGGAAAACGCATACAGTAGAGCGTATAAACCGTGAAGTGCTGTGTCTTCGGCTGAACCAGGACCTGTTGGAACAGGTACAGTCCAGTCTGGCATGGCAGACTATGAAACCGCGTCTGGAGTACTATTTCAGCAAATTCCAGTTCTACGGAAACTGTATGGTCATAGTTTCCCTGCCGGCCACGGCGGAATCAGGAAACAGCTGATGACAGGAGCCTGCTTGCCGTTGACATGCCTTCTGTCATACGATATGATCCAAACGTCTGTTCTGACGCCGGACATGTATATGTCCGGCGCTTCTGTACAATCAAACCATTGGAAATCAGGAGAATCGAACCCCGATGAAACAGGAAATCAAACTGGCTTTTCATTATATCAGACGATATGGCTGGATGTATCTGCTCGGAATCGCAGCCCTGCTTGCTGTTGACGTCTTTCAGGTCATTATCCCGCGCATGACCGGACAGATCACGGATGGCCTGACTTCCCAGACCCTGGGAATGCCAGGTGTATGGCAGATTGCGCTCCGGATTCTCCTTATGGGACTGGTGGTCGCCATCGGACGTTTCGGATGGCGGTACTTTCTCTTCGGCGCATCCCGGCTCATTGAACGTGATCTGCGCAATGATATGTTCTCTCATCTGGAAACTCTTTCCCAGAACTATTTCAATCAGCATAAAACCGGTGACCTGATGGCACATTTCACCAATGACCTCCAGGCAGTGAGGCAGCTGCTGGGTATGACCATTATCACAACCTTTGATGCCTCAGTCATGCTGATTCTGGTGCTGACGAACATGATCCGGTTCATTTCCCCGCGTCTGACGCTCGTCGCTGTGCTGCCCATGATTGCCATCATCTTCGGAGATATTTTCTTCGGCAAGGCCATGCACCGCAGGTTCCTTGCACGCCAGGAAGCATTTTCGGAGCTCACGGACTATGTACAGGAATCGGTCTCCGGCATCCGGGTCATCAAGGCTTTCGTTCAGGAACGCAAGCAGCTACGGGCTTTTGCCCGCGTAAACCAGAATACGCAGAACAAGAATATGGCCGTTGTCCGGCTGGTCTCTCTGGTTTTCCCACTGCTTGACCTGGTCATCGGATTTTCCATGCTGCTGACCCTGCTCTATGGCGGTAAGCTGGCCATTGACGGTGAGATCACACTTGGCCAGTTTGTGGCATTCAATTCATACGTGGATATGCTCGTATGGCCTATGATCGCTGTCGGGGAGTGCATTTCCTCCATTTCCCAGGGCATGGCCAGTCTCAAGCGCATCCGGGCCATCCTGCAGGAAAAGCCGGAGATTACCGATGAATCCGACGGGACGCCACAGCATCTCAAGGGAAATATTACCCTGAATCATCTCACCTTTACTTATCCGGACAGTACGCTTCCTGTACTGCAGGATATCACGCTGACTGTGCAGGCCGGGGAAACCCTGGCCATTATCGGACGCACCGGCAGCGGCAAAACCACACTGGCTTCCCTGATCGAGCGTCTGTATGATACGGAAGACCCGGGAATGATCTGCATGGACGGGATTCCTCTGCGCCTGATCCCGCTCTCCGTACTGCATGAAGACATCGCCTATGTACCCCAGGACCACTTTCTGTTCTCCGATACTGTAGCCAATAATATTGCATTCGGAAAAGCCGGTGCCAGCCGGGAAGAGATCGAACAGGCAGCCATGGATGCCTGTGTTCATGACAATATTATCGAGTTTCCCAAGGGATATGACACACTGCTCGGTGAACGTGGTGTCACCATTTCCGGCGGTCAGAAGCAGCGCACGAGTATTGCACGCGCCCTGCTGCGCAATGCACCTGTCCTGATCATGGACGACGCACTCTCGGCGGTTGATACGGATACAGAGGAACAGATTCTTCAAAATCTGCGCCGTCTGCGCAGCAGTCAGACAACCATACTGATCGCGCACCGGATCTCCACAATCCAACATGCAGACCATATCCTCGTTCTGGATGAAGGGAAAATGGCCGAGTATGGAACGCACCAGGAACTGATGGCACTCCACGGGATCTACCGGTCCATCTGGGAAAAACAGCAGCTGGAACGTCAGCTGCATGAGGAAGGGGGCGAGGCGTAATGGCACAGTCAACCAGAAAGCATGGATTCCTGCACCGGGAGCATGAAGGGAATGCGGACATACATTATGAAGGCAATGCCATGCACCGCCTGCTCCGGTACCTGAAACCGCACCGGAAGACACTTTTCCTCTGTCTGATCCTGGTCCTGATCACCACAGCCCTGGACCTGTACCGCCCGATCCTGATCGGGAACGCAATTGATTCATATATCACAGGCAGTTTTGCACCGGGTGAACAGGCAGAAATGCGATTTGCAGGCGTGCTGCGTGCTGCCGGTGTCTACCTGCTTCTGCTTGTCGTCCTGTTCATCTGTCACCGGTTCCAGTATCTGTTCATGCAGGGTACGGGTCAGAAAATCATCTATGGCGTGCGTCAGGATCTGTTCGCGCATGTGGAAAGCCTGACCATGCGGTTCTTTGACCTGACGCCTGTGGGCAAGATTGTGACCCGGCTGACCAATGATGTGGAATCCATCAATGATGTGTTCGCGAATATCCTGGTCCGGCTGTTTCAGAATGTCATCAAGATTGTGGGGCTTGCGGTCATCATGCTCCGCCTGAACGTACGCATGGCCCTGTTCAGCTTTGTCCTGCTGCCGCTGGTCGCAGTCCTGACTATACTGTCGCGCACGCTCTCCCGCCGCGCCTTCCAGGTCACACGTACTCGTCTGACTGCCCTGAACACATATCTGTCCGAGCATCTGTCCGGCATGCGCATCATTCAACTGTTCCACCAGGAAAAGCGAAAGATGGACGAGTTCAGACAGAATAACGAACAGCTGTACAAGGCCGGTTTCCGTGAAATGATGGTGAATGCACTCTTCCGCCCCGGGATCTATTTTACCTCGGTTCTGGCTCTGGTGATCGTGATCCTGGCAGGGTCTGCATCCGTACTCGAAAACGTGATTTCCATCGGTACGCTCTATATTTTCCTGCAGTATATCTCTTCCTTCTTCCAGCCGATCCAGGAGCTTGCGGAACAGTTTTCCACCCTGCAGAGCGCCATTGCCAGTGCAGAAAAGATCTTTACACTGCTGGATGAAAAACCGTTGATTACCGATCCGGAAACCCCTGTGCATCCGGACCGGATTCATGGGAAGATTGAGTTTGATCATGTATGGTTCGCCTATCAGGGTGAGGACTGGGTGCTCAGGGATGTCTCCTTTGTCATCGAGCCCGGGGAAAAGGTCGCTTTTGTCGGTGCGACCGGTGCAGGAAAAAGCTCTATTCTGAACCTCATCGGGCGCTACTATGATATACAGAAGGGCAGTATTCGTCTGGATGGAGTGGATATACGCGATATGAGCCGTGAGCAGATCCGGGCAGCCATCGGACAGGTACAGCAGGATGTGTTTATCTTCACCGGAGATATTGCATCCAATATCCGCCTGCTCAATGAGGATCTTACGGATGAAGTCATGGTCCACGCTGCCGAAGAGGTCAATGCAGCGCGCTTCATTGACCGGCTGCCCATGCACTATCACCAGCCGGTACATGAGCGCGGCGCAACCTTGTCCGCAGGCCAGCGCCAGCTTTTATCCTTTGCACGGACGCTGGCAACGGACCCATCCATCCTGATTCTGGACGAAGCCACAGCCAATATTGATACAGAGACTGAACAATGGATTCAGGAAGCCGTTGAACGGCTGATGCGTGGTCGGACCACCATTATGGTCGCGCACCGACTTTCCACCATCCAGCACGCGGATAAGATCATGGTCATGCATCACGGAAAGATCCGGGAAAGCGGCACGCATCAGGAACTGCTGGACATGAACGGTATCTATAAAAAACTCTACCAGCTTCAGCTTGCCTGAGCCCAAGATGCCTAACCGAGAACCTGCTTTTGTCAGGAGGGAATGTATGGAAGATCAGTTGACACTGGAACGCGCCAGGAATGGCGACCGCAAAGCGTTTGAAACCCTGATGACTCCTCTGGAAGAAATGGTCTGGAAAGTCTGCTACCGGATTCTGGGGAATGCCGAGGATGCACGGGATGCCGCACAGGAGGCCATGATCCGTGCCTGGCGCTCCATGCCTTCGTTCCGTGGGAATGCTTCCCTGAAGACCTGGATGTACCAGATCGCTGCATCCGCAGCGACCGATTTCTACAGGCGCCGCCAGGTCCGCGCAGCCGAATCCCTTGACGCCCTGCATGAGCATGCCTATGATCCGCCGGATGCAGCACCGCCTCCGGAAGAACAGGTGATCCGCAGGGACCGGGACCACAGTATACGTAAAGCACTCTCTGAGCTTTCGGACACACTGCGCATTCCTCTTCTGCTTTTCGCCGTGGAAGGCCTGCGCTATGAAACCATTGCCGAACAGCTGTCCCTGCCGGTCGGTACAGTCAAGAGCCGCATCAGCCGGGCACGGCAGCAGATGCTGGAAAGCATGAATGAATATGAACATCCCATGGAACAAAAGACAGGTTCATCCGTCCAATCCATTGAAAGGAGGACAAGACAATGACCCATGAGCAGTACAACGTCCTCCTCGATGCCTGGCTGGAGGGAACCCTGTCCAAGGAAGAAGAAACTGAGCTTCTGATTTATGAGAGCGAACATCCGGAATGCACAAAGCAACGCGAAGCGCTCTCTGACCTCCAGCAGGAACTGTCTCAGCTCGGCGGCGAAATCCCGCCGGTACCGGCGGATTTTCATGCCGCATGGACCAGCCGACTGGAGGAAACAGACATGACCCATACAGAAAACAGCACCCCGGAAACCCGGCCAGAAGCCAGCCCCAGAAAACGCGGTAAATTCATGAAATACCTTGCCGTGGCCGCAGCACTGGTTTTCCTGATCGGTGGAACCATGCTCACACGGGATACGCTTCCGTCGCGGCGCATGCGCACGGAAAGTGGCAGCATGCAGAATCCTGAATACGCCTATGACCAGGGCAGTATGACTACCGGTACCGCACTGTACAAGAGCAGCAGTACAGGCTCTGCCATGAATGAGAGCGCAGCCATGGGTGACAGTATGGTCTTCATGGATGCCGATGAACCCATGGAGTACGCAGCAGAAGAAGCCATGGACGACTCTGCATCGTACGAAGCCGATTCGGATAACTATACAACCGAAAAGAAAATCATACGGAATGCTTCCCTGAGTATCGCCACCAAACAGTTCGACGACAGTCTCCAGGCATTGCAGGATCTGTGCAAGTCCTGCGGTGGCTGGGTTGCATCGTCCAATGTATCCGCCCGCAGCAGCGGCCTGCGCAGCGCCTACCTGGAACTGCGTATTCCGTCTGACCAGTATGACAACTTCCTGCAGCAGACCGGTGAAACCGGCAGGACAACATCACGTTCCGAAACCGCCTATGATGCTACCGAGAGTTACCGGGATACTCAGGCAAGGCTCAAAACACAGCAGGCACTTCTGGAACGCCTGACCTCCATGATGACCGAGACTGCCGATCTCAGTGATCTTCTGGAACTGGAAGAAAAGATTGCAGAGACTCAGTATCGCATTGATTCCTATCAGTCCAGTCTCAACAGTACGGACCGTAAGGTCGCCTTTTCCAGCATTGACATCACGCTGAGTGAGGAAAGCGAAGCCCAGCAGGTTCAGTACCGGGACGTTTCCTTTGGCGAACGCATCCGGATCGCTCTGGAGGAAGGCCTGGAGAGCAGTGTGGAATTCCTGCAGGATATGGTCCTGTTCCTGGCTGGTGCGCTCCCGCTGATTGTGCCGCTGATCCTGGTCATTGTGCTTCTGACCGCTGGAATCCGCGCGCTCCGGAAAAAACGGAAGTATAAGACCTGATATGTTCCCTGCCCCGGTCTCAGCCGGGGTATTTTTCTGTCCTGCATGCGCGTGCAATTCATATATGGTTGTGTTACACTATGCAGGTCAGTCATGGCATAGTACGCAAATGGGCTCCTTTCCGCAGCAGATCCGGTCTGAACTGCCATATGCTGCAGGAAGGATACAGTAAGCATTGCGCTGAATTCCTAATATGAAAGAAGTGGTTTCATGAAACGATGGGGATGGCTTCTGCTCCTCACCTGTCTTCTGTTCCCCATGCTTGCCGGTACCGAGGCGGTTTTTGAATATGACGGTTTCCTGCAGCCTGGGGAAGAATGCCAAATTACCGGGGATGAATACCTGAGCCAGAACATACACATCGTCATCACTTCCATGCGCAGAGAGCATTCTGATGTCCACGTAGCGGACATCTATATTCGTTCACTGGATTGCTTTCAGCGCGCACTTGCCCATGACAAATGGAAGAGTGGCACCATGAACATCCGGGAATTTGCTGAACAGAAACAGGGAATACTTGTTATGACCGGAGACAGCAGTACATCCCTTCCCGGAGGACTGGTCATAGTCAACGGTGAAGTCATGCGCAGTACCATGTCCAAGAAATATGACCTGTGCATCCTGTACCGTGACGGAACCATGGTTACCCTGCCCCACGATCAGCTGGACCCGGAACAGCTCAAGGCAGAACAGGAAAACATCTGGCAGGCCTTTGTCTTCGGACCACGTCTTCTGGATGACGACGGAAAAGCCATTGAAAAGTTTTCTGCCTTCGTAAAGCCGGAAAACCCACGTTCCGTGATCGGATATTATGAGCCCGGGCACTACTGCTTTGTGCAGGTTGACGGCAGAAGAACCGAGAGCGTGCTGGAAGAAGGAAAAGCCAACCGCGGGCTGACACTGAATGAGCTCTCCCTGCTCATGGAAGAGCTTGGATGCAAGTGCGCATATAATCTGGATGGTGGCCAGTCTTCCATGCTGTATTTCCATGATGATATCTTCTCTACCCCATATAAGAACGGACGACGTCTGGCTGATGTTGTGCTCATCCGTGAGCCGGAAAACCCGGATTCCATCCCTGCGCAGTCTGCACCCTGAGACATCATGTCTTCAGAATACACAGGAGGTGCTGCATTGATCAAAGTCAGAGCGAATTCCTGGCTGATCCTCGGCATGCTGGTCATGCTTTGCATGCTGTTCCCCGGATTCTCTGCGTCGGCCGATCCGGCTGCAGAGATAACCCAGAGCTGTGAGTTCAGTATCTTTTCGGGGAAAAAGACCTTCGGGCAGTGTATTGACCGGGATTATAAGACGTACTGGAAAACCAACAACAGCAGAGAAGCCTACCTTGAGGTCACACTTCCCGAGGACTGCCAGGCCGGCGGAGTTATGACGAAATGGTTCGAGCATCCGCATGCCTGGGGTGTGCAGGTTCAGAACGACCAGGGTGACTGGGTGGATGCAGGGCATACCGAAGGCAGCTTTCTGACCGAGTTCCTTCCGCTCCCGGAAGGGACGTCGGTCTTCAGGATTGCGAACGCACCCGATGAGTACAGGCATTTTAATCTGATGGAGCTGTACATTTATACAGCCGGTGAACTGCCGGAAGAGGTCCAGCAATGGAATCCACCCGCTGAAAAAGCTGACCTCATGCTGCTCGCCGCTCATCCGGACGATGAGATTCTCTGGTTTGGCGGAACACTGCCACGCTATGCCGGGGAAGAAAAAAAGATCTGTCAGGTCTGCACACTGGTGCCATCCATTGCCTGCAGACGGATCGAACTGCTGGACTGTCTGTGGACCTGTGGTGTCCGGAATTATCCGGTCTGGGGAAACTGCAGAGACAGCTATTCTTCCTCTCTTGCCAAGCAGTATACAATCTGGGATCGGTATCACATCTATGATATTATTACCGGATGGATCCGGCGATTCCGGCCTGATGTTCTGCTGACGCATGATCCGGGCGGAGAATACGGTCATGGTGCACACCGTGTCTGCGCTGATGCCGCCGTTCACTGTATAGAACTGGCCGGCAAGGATACCAAGTATCCGAAAAGCGCAGCCGAATATGGCCTGTGGGATGTACCGAAATGTTACCTGCATCTGTATGCGGAGCAGCAGATTCATATGGACTGGCGGCAACCGCTGGAAGCGTTTGACGGCAGTACCGGATTTGATATCGCCGTTAAAGCTTTTCAGTGTCATATCTCCCAGCAGAAAACGGATTACCATGTTGAAGACTGGGGTAAGTATGACTGCAGCCTTTTTGGTCTCTACCGCACTCTGGTAGGCCCTGACGAGAAGATGAATGATTTTTTTGAACATATACCCTGACAATCCGAAACCATGCCGGCAGACGAGTCAGCAACAGCCAGCGAGTACAAGGCACCGCAAATGCGGTGCCTTTTGCTTCGGGGAACAGGGGATCATGCGCACTCTCTATCAGCTGCATGCAGCCTCACATCGGTTTTTCCATTTTGCATATATGCATAAAATATTTTTCATTTTTATATTGCATTGCATAAGTTTTTATGCTATGCTCTCCACGTCAGAAAACTTTGCTTCCAGGAAGGAGGGGCAATATGAAGTCCATGGTATCAGAATTGCATCTTCCATCGACTGCACCGGATGAAACACGATCATCGTCGGGCGTCTCTTTCGGAACCTCCCTTCGGAATCTGCGAAGCAAAGCCGGAATTTCTCAGCAGGAACTGGCCGATGTACTGAATGTTTCTCGGAATTCCGTCAACAACTGGGAAAATGACAAGACTTCCCCGGACGTACGGTCCATCATCCGGATCTGTATGGAGCTCCATATCACACCCAACGAGCTGTTTGATTTTACATCAGAGTACCGTTCTCTCACGGAAGCACGGCATCTGCTGCGCACATTCCGCAGTCTCAGCCCTGTCAGCCGGCAGGCCAGTATACGGATGCTGGACGCACTCCTGGAAGAAGAACATCATGCCCTGGAATCTCTCTACAGGGAACGATACGGACTTTTTCTTGAAGAGCACGGAGTTGCCGCTGCAGGCACCGGGTTCGGATACACACAGGAGCCACCTGCTGTGGAAATTCTCCGCAAAAACAGCCGGAACCGGAAAGCATCCTCCATCATTCGTGTCAAAGGCGGAAGCATGGAACCTGTTTACTTCGAAGGCGATGAACTGTATTATCGGCCGGCATCAGAAGCCTTCCCGGGGCAGGATGTTGTCTGCATGCATGGATATGAGGGACTGATTGTCAAGCGGTACATCGGAAAAGGACGGGTCGAATCCCTTAATCCTGCTTACCCGTTCCAGGCAGGTGCCGGATCCGAGGTAACCATTCTGGGGGTTGTCACGGGCATTGTTGATGAGGATGACCGTCCGTCTCCGGAAGAGATGCATACACTTCAGGAACTGTTTCATGATGAGATCTGTCAGCTGCAGAAGCAGCACGGTCTCTGGGAATAATCCATTATTCAAAACGACCACACCATATGATCAGAAGGAGCTGTCAGCGAAATGGCAAGTAAGAAAAAGGAAGTCGCCAAAACCACCCCTGCGAATCAGAATGCAACCAATGAGGAAAAGCTGAAAGCGCTGGAACATACACTGCAGGAACTCGAAAAGGAATTCGGTCAGGGCACAGTCATGAAACTCGGGGACTCTGCCCGTCAGAACATTGAAGCGATACCCACCGGTATCCTGACCCTGGACGCTGCACTCGGCATTGGTGGCGTTCCCCGCGGCCGGATTGTCGAAATCTATGGGCCTGAGTCTTCCGGTAAAACCACGGTTGCCCTCCACATCATTGCGCAGGCTCAGAAAGCAGGCGGTTTTGCTGCCTTTATTGACGCTGAACACGCACTCGACCCGAGCTATGCGATGAAGCTTGGCGTGAATATTCAGGACCTGTACATTTCTCAGCCGGATTCCGGCGAACAGGCGCTGGAGGTCACGGAAGCACTCGTGCGTTCCGGAGCCATTGACGTCATTGTAATCGACTCCGTAGCCGCTCTGGTCCCGAAAGTTGAACTGGAGGGTACCATGGGGGATTCCGTGGTCGGCCTGCATGCACGTCTGATGTCCCAGGCAATGCGCAAGCTCACGGGAATCATCAACAAAACAGGCTGTGTTGCCATTTTCATCAACCAGCTGCGTGAAAAAGTCGGTATCATGTATGGGAATCCCGAAGTCACCACAGGCGGACGGGCTCTGAAGTTTTACGCCAGTGTCCGCATGGATGTCCGGCGTGCAGAACAGCTGAAAAACGGTTCCGATGTTGTCGGTGCACATACCAAGATCCGTATTGTGAAAAATAAGGTGGCCCCGCCCTTCCGCGTCGCCGAATTTGACATGATTTACGGGGAAGGTGTCAGCCGCGAAGGTACACTGTTGGATCTTGCCACACAGTATGATATCATCCATAAGTCCGGTGCCTGGTTCTCCTATATGAATGACCGGATCGGCCAGGGACGGGATAATGCACGTCAGTATCTGGTTTCACACCCGGATGTCACCGATGAGGTTGAGAAAAAGGTTCGTGAGATCCTGTTCAGTTCCACATCTTCCGAAATGGCAGCAATGCCGGCACCGGAAGGCGAAATGCCCGAACAGGATGATGATGATCTGCTTGAAATGCTGGATCTCGGCGATGAGGAAGCAGGAGACGAAGACGCAGATCTGTAACAGACAGAGCCCTTCCTTACCTCCCTTTTGTCCGGCAGTCATCTGACTGGCTGCCGGATTTTCTCACTGAAGAATGAGAAACCTGCAGAAAGGAGGATTGCCTATGCTGCTCAGGGTACTGTTCATTCCCCCTCTTCAGTTTCCGAGTGTCACAACTGTGGACAATGATCTGATCGCCATGTCTACATTGCTCGGTGGGTATCCCTATGCAATCTACCCATGGGATGAACCCGTAGCCCTGATCTGCTCAATCCGGGGAGACGGTCAGTCAGTACTCAACCGCTGTCTGGACGATTCCACCATTATTGAAGGTCCATTCCTCCTGGTAGGTTCAACGGATGGCGCGCTCATTTCCATGACCGATGAGCAGCTTGACCGCTACTATCCCATGTTCTACTATCCGGAAAGATTCTACCGCCGGCAGCAGGATCATCTTCTGGTCGCCTCCAAACTGGGAAGCTCACAGGCGCCGCGCATTCTCACAAGGGAAGCAAAGACGCCTCAGCCGGATCGCTGGCTTGAATGACCGCAGACAAGCCCCTTTGTATGATCATTCCTCATTTTCCGCAAGCACAGTACAGACTGCATCCGGCAGGTTGTATGCCTGGAAGTATGCGTTTTCCAGTGGAATCCATCGTTCCCTGAACCCTTTCAGTGCATCCGGTGATTCCCGGGCTTCCAGGCGTCTCCAGCGCTCAGCAAAAGGCACGTTCAGAAACAGACACGTGTCTGCAAGCCGGCGAATCGCAGGCAGATTGGCATAGCTTCCTTCCAGAATCAGCGTTCTGCCCGGAAACAGGCTACCGGTTGTACGGAAGCAGTCGCTGTGACAGTCATATACCCGGATCTCCGTTCTTTTCCCGGCTTTCCAGGGAGCCAAGACCTCTCCGACAAGCCGCTCCCAGTCGCAATTACCGCCCGGAACCGCCAGACGTTCCGGCGTTTTTTGTGCGTGCGGGACCACAAAATCATCCGTGTGCACAATATCCGCATCCAGAATCCTGGCCAGCTGAGCCGCCAGGCTCGTCTTTCCGGATGCGCAGGGACCATCCAGTGTAATCAGAACGCCCGGGTGATATCCATGTGCAATACTGCACAGTGCCTGAAGTGGCAGCTTCCAAGCTGAAGACAGTACACGATATGCCGGACGACAGACAGCATGGTATGCTTCCGAATGTCCCGGCAGCCAGTCCGGATCCAGGATCCGGTCCAGAAGCTGACGATCGCAGTTGTCGTCTACCTCTGCAATCTGACGGCAGACCCTGAATACATCATCTCGTGTCCATTCAGGTGTGCCGTCCGACAATACCATCATGCATGCGATCCATTCTGCCGGAATCCCCTCAGCCTTTGCCCTGCGCAGGTTCACCCGGAACCATGCCGGGCTCAGTGGTTCCACAAGCGCCTCACCGGCATCCGGCTGCACGGCCTTTATCTCTTCGCGCAGACGTTTCTCAGCATCCTCAAGACTGCGGATGTTATGTCCTACCCCCAGCATGCCCTGAAACACAAACTTCACCCAGTCTGCTGTCTGCATACACGGTCTGTTTTGCCTGTCCCGTTCCAGGTTTTCCAGAAGTCTTTGTTCAAATCTCTGCGCTTCCATGCTGCATTCTCCTCATGCTTCGGATTGAAAAAGAACAGCGCACAGGTATATCGCCCATGCGCGCCATTCATTCATACAGATTCCTGATTCTCGTTTTCGCCTTCCAGAGAAGGGATCATGGACAGATCGTACGGTGTTGTCTGGTATACAAAATAATTCAGCCAGTTGCAGAACAGGAGATTAGCGTGTGCCCGCCAGCATACCCTGGGTGACTGATGGACATCATCCCCGGGATAATAGTTTTCCGGTACACTGATCGGTTTTCCCGCCGCGACATCGCGCAGGTATTCCTGTTCCAGTGTATCAGCATCATACTCGGAATGCCCCGTCACAAAAAACTGCTTATGCTTTTTCGCATACACTGCATACACACCTGCCTGAGGTGATGAAGAAAGTATCCTCAGTTCAGGTACTGCTTCAATGTCCTCTCTGCGTACTGTTGTATGCCGGGAATGCGGGACATAGAATTCATCATCAAAGCCACGAAACAGGATACTGCGCTTGTATTCCACCTGATGCGGATATACACCGAAGAGCTTGGACGGCAGAGCAACTTTCGGGATTCCATAGTGATAGTACAGCCCCGCCTGAGCACCCCAGCAGATATGGAACGTGGAATGTACATGCTGCTTGGTCCATTCCATGATGTCACACAGCTCCTGCCAGTAATCAACGTCCTCGAATTCAAGATGCTCCACCGGAGCGCCTGTAATAATGCATCCGTCAAAGTTACGGTCCCGAACCGAATCAAATGACTTATAAAATGCCTGCAGATGCTCCTGTGGTGTGTTCATGGATGTATGTGTCCGCGGTGCTACCAGTTCCAGTTCGATCTGCAGGGATGTATTCCCCAGCAGTCTTGAAAACTGCACCTCGGTCACAATTTTCTTGGGCATCAGGTTTACCAGCAGAATCTGCAGTGGGCGGATATCCTGAGAAGTAGCCCGGTTCTGCGTCATGACAAAGATATTTTCCTGATGCAATACGTCTACCGCTGGCAGATGATCCGGTATCTTGATAGGCATGGTCTGTCCTCCTGAGTTCAGTCTTGTACTTTCTCCAGAGCCTGTGCAATATCCGCAATCAGGTCATCCGCATTTTCCAGCCCGCAGCTCATACGGACCAGTCCGGCAGGCACACCGGCAGCCTTCAGCTGCTCATCCGTCATCTGTCTGTGCGTGGTCGTTGCCGGATTCAGGCAGCATGTGCGCGCATCCGCCACATGCGTTTCGATGGCAGCCAGGCGCAGACTGTTCATGAATACAGAAGCCGCTTCGCGACCGCCTTTCAGTTCAAAGCTGACAACACCGCAGGACCCATTAGGCAGATACTTCCGGGCCCGTGCATAGTAGGGATCATCCGGCAGACCGCAGTAACTGACATGTGTAACCTTGGGGTGCGCATGCAGGTATACAGCAACAGCCTCCGCATTCCGGCAATGTCTGTCCATACGCACATGCAGACTTTCAAGACCCATATTCAGGTAAAACGCAGACTGTGGCGACTGAATGGAACCCAGATCGCGCATCAGCTGCGCTGTACACTTGGTGATAAAAGCACCCTCTTTGCCGAACCGCTCGGCATAGATCACACCATGATAGCTCGCATCCGGCTGACACAGGCCCGGGAAACGGTCAGCATGTGCCATCCAGTCAAACCGTCCGCTGTCCACAATCGCACCGCCCACGGCGACACCATGGCCGTCCATATACTTGGTCGTCGAATGCGTCACGATATCCGCTCCCCATTCAAACGGTCTGCAGTTAATCGGAGTAGCAAACGTATTATCAACAATCAGCGGCACACCGTGCGCATGCGCAGCACGCGCAAACTGTTCAATATCCAGGACTGTAAGTGCCGGATTCGCAATGGTTTCGCCGAAGACCAGCTTGGTATTCGGACGGAATGCAGCATCCAGCTCTTCATCCGTGCAGTCCGGTGAAACAAAAGTAACCTCGATCCCCATTCTGGCCATGGTTACACTGATCAGGTTATAGGTTCCGCCATAAATGCTTGAAGAAGCAACAATATGATCCCCGCATCCTGCAAGGTTGAACATCGCATAGAAATTTGCAGCCTGGCCTGAGGATGTCAACATGGCTGCGGCTCCGCCTTCCAGAGCACAGATTTTGGCCGCTACCATATCATTGGTCGGGTTCTGCAGACGTGTATAGAAATAGCCGGACTTTTCAAGATCAAACAGTTTTCCCATTTCCTCACCGCTTGTATACTTGAATGTTGTCGACTGAATGATCGGGATCTGTCTGGGCTCCCCGTTGTCCGGAGTATATCCGCCCTGCACGCATCGGGTATCAATGTGCTGATCTTTCATGGTAGCACTTCCTTCCTTTAACTGAAAAACTACAAAGCAGTATCTTCAAAAAAATACACTGTGTCAATCCTCTGAGGCAGAATCCGATGCATTTCCTATGGTTTTAATATCGAATTACGCCATGCATCTCTGTTTGTTGCCAGGCAAATGCATTGACGGACAGAAGACTCTCCGCTAAGATGTCGCTGCGACATGATCCATGCCGCGGAGGTTCATATGACTCACTTATCCGATTACGTAGCCTGGCGCGGAGATCTGGACATGAGCATCCGACCGTTCACCGTCCCGGATGCGCTTGTTCTGACACAGCTCAGCTATTTCAGTTTTCCGGACGCTTCAGTACAGAACACACTGCATGCCTGGCTCAGTCAGCCGGAAGAACGCCTGGAGATCAAGGGGCTCACAGACCCTGATGCATCCCGTACTTTTGCCTCGCACTGTGCTGCCTCTGTACGGTTCGGGAACCTAAGGCTGGCAAACACGCAGGAAGTCTATCTTCCGGACAGTGCCCTTCAGTTTGCCGCCTGCACATACGTACTCCCTGACGGCAGCCTGTTCATTGCCTATCGCGGGACTGACCAGACCCTGGCCGGATGGAAAGAAGACTTTATGATCTCCTTCACCAAGCCCGGAAGTCAGGACCTTGCTTTGCAGTATCTCCGGGATACAATCCAGGCCTGTCCGGATGCACATATCCGGGTTGCAGGACATTCCAAGGGCGGAAACCTCGCGCTCTACGCCTGTGCATACCTTACTGAAGCAGAACGCAGGCACCTGGAACATGTCTATCTTCTGGACAGTCCGGGATTCTGTCCGGAAGTCCTGGATATTGCGCGGATCGCAGAAATTGATACGTATTGTACCCGGATTGTGCCCGGGTATTCCGTAATCGGTTCTCTCTTTGCGCCTGAAATCCGGGACTCACAGATTATCCGGAGCACATACCCCGGCATCCTGCAACACGACATGATGTCCTGGTGTGTTTCACCGGACGGTCTCGATACACTGGATGAACCGGATCCTGCCAGTCTGTTTCTTAACGAACGCATTGACGGCTGGATCCGCTCCGTATCCATTCCAGAGCGCAGAGAACTGGTAGAAAGCCTGTTCGATGCCATGTCAGAGAATGGCACAGAAACCCTGAATGCTTTTGCCGCCAAGGGGATTACCGGATTTGAGGATGTTTTCTTCCGTGTAGCCGGGCTGCATGCACCTGCGCGGCGCGCTGCTATGGCACTGCCCGAGCATGCATTGTTTGGTTCGCTCCCGGATCAGGTACGGAAAAGCAGATCATTCCGGCAGTTTATTGCAGCCATACCGCTTCTGGACACGCTCATGATCCTGACCGGTGGGCTCTGTCATCTACTGCCTGAACACTTCATGAATCTGATGGCGTCCCTGATCGTCCTGATCCTGGCCTGTGTACAGCTGATTGCAGCGATCCGCAGGCTCAGTGCAACACACTGGAACTTCAGGCAGCAGCGGCCCATTCTGAGTTTCAGTGTACTGACCGCAGGCCTTGCCGTAATCCTGTTTACAAAGCAAAGTGCACTGTTTCTGCTTTCCAGTACCATTTTCGGGATCGGGTTTCTCATCAATGCGGTCATGCGTTCGGCAGAAATCAGGGAAGCCGGAACCTGGTGGATCCGCCTGGGGCATATTTTCGAAACCGGTACATCCGTACTGCTGGGCGGGTTCATCCTGCTCGCGCCTGAGCGCACCATACTCTGGTATATGCATGCATGCGGCACATTTCTGATCCTGGACGGCGTGTTCAGGCTGCTCCGCTATGTTGCCTCAGGAAAGCAGCCCGCTGCCGGCTCGGACAATCCATGAGCTTCCCGCCTCAGGTCCGCCATTGAAAAAAGGTTGCACCGCAGGCATGCCGTTTACCCGGCACAGGCACTGCAGTGCAACCTTTTTTCAGCCATGAAACAGTCGGTCCATGATCCGGAAACGATGTGCGGGTGATGTACTCTCCCGCATGGCCCGGACCCTGTCTTCGTCAATTTCCAGTGTATACCGCTCGAATGCATTTATGACCGTTGTGGAACCACATTCCAGGCTTCTCGGGATGTCCCAGCCATACGAG
>ONWQ01000500.1 GCA_900321565.1 uncultured Eubacteriales bacterium | reverse complement strand
TTTTGCCGGAACAGTTGCAACAGACATCTTCTTCCCTCCCTCACAGCAGTGTGTCTTCGTCCAGACGCTTGGCTACGGTATTGGCTACCACCAGCAGGATAATGGCCACGATGCTCTTGAACATACCGGCTGCCGTTGCCACACCATACTGCTGTTTGGAAATACCGTACTTGAGCACAAACACGTCAATGGTCTGCGACCAGTCCATGACCACGGAAGAGCCGAGCAGGTACTGGATCTCAAACCCGGCCTCCATCAGGTGACCGATGTTCATGATCAGAAGAATGACAAACGTGGACTTGATGCCGGGCAGCGTCACGTGCAGGATCCGGTTGAAGCGCCCTGCGCCGTCAATGGACGCGGCCTCATAGAGACAGGGGTCAATGGCTGTCATGGCTGAAATATAGATGATCGTATTCCAGCCGACTTCCTTCCAGACATTGATCACACCCACCAGCCACCAGAAGTACCTGCCCTCGCCCAGCCAGAAGACGGGTTCCCGGATCAGACCGAGCTTCATGAGCAGTGCGTTCACGGCACCATTGCTGGAAAAGATATTCTGGGCCATGCCCACAACAATGACCATACTCAGGAAGTGCGGAAGATAGGTCACGGTCTGAACCGTGCGCTTGAAGCCGCGGTTGCGGACTTCGTTGAGCAGGATGGCCAGAAGTATGGATGAAACGGTACCCATGACCAGGTTAATCACTGACATGGCCAGGGTATTGCGGATGCTGTTGATAAAGTCAGCGCGGCCAAACAGCCACTGGAAGTTTCCAAGGCCCACCCACTTGCTGCCGCCGATGCCCAGCTTGGGCTTGTAATCCTGGAACGCAGTGATCCAGCCCCACATGGGGCCATAGTTGAACAGCAGCACATACAGCAGCATGGGTACCGACATCAGCAGCAACTGCCACTGACCTAGCAGCCTCCTGAAGAACCCCTTTTGGCTCACGGGCATCCCTGTGGATGCATGGACACGACGGGTCATGAAGACAGCCCCTTTCCGAAAAAGCCAAGGGGAGAGATCAGGCTCTCTCCCCTTGGACCGAAGCGTTCAGATTACTTGACGACCTTGGCGACCTCGGCCAGAACAGCCTGCTGCATATAGTCACCGAATGCTGTGGCAGAAGGCGTGATCTCTTCCACGAATGCATCCCACAGTCCGTCGAATTCTGCAGGATCGCACATGATCAGTTCCGGCAGGCGCTTGTCCTGGATGTCCAGGAAGTCCTGATGCTCCACGTCCACAGGCGTGTAGTCGATCTGCCAGGCTTCACCATAGGGTGCCAGCTCAATGGGAGGATTGACGAAGTCAGCGGGCTTGGAATAGCCATAGGCAGACAGGAATTCCTTGTCATAGTCGACCATGCCGTCGAAGTAGATTTCAGGCTGGTTGGCCGGATCCCAGGCATTGCCTGCGAACTCGCCATCCATGATCCATCCCTGCTTCTTGGGGCTGGACTCGAAGAAGGCCAGAGCACGGTTATGCATCTTCCATACAGCGTCATCACGCTGGGCTTTCTGTTCCTTGGTCATGAGCAGACGGCCGTTTTCCACATAGTAGTCTTCGCCTTCAATGCCCCAGTTGAAGATCAGCTGCCATTTTTCGGAGAGCATTTCTTCCCACATGTTGATGATTCTTTCCGGGCACTTGCAGTTCACGGAAATACCGAAACCGCGGCGGACATTGGGCAGAGAGCCGTTCAGGTAATGTTCTTCAATCTCGCGGCCATCCACATATTCCGGATCGTACACAAGACCGAGGGCGATATAGGTGTTCTTGTCCATACCGGCTGTGCGCAGAGCTGCGGTGGCATTGCCGAAGTCCCAGGTCTGGTCGAACATACCGAGCACGGTGCCGGAAGAGAGCTGAGCGATGTACTGGTCATAGTTCATGACGAAGGTATCCTTGCTGATCAGGCCCTTGTGGAATTCTTCATTCAGCTTCTTGTAGTAGGCCTTGGCATAGGGCTTGTCAATGAAGGTCTCGGTATGATAGTCATCGGTGGAAACATCGATGAGCACTTCACCGTCGTTCGGACGGCCCATCAGATGCTGCACAGGATTGATCAGGCAGAAGTGACGCCAGCCTTCACAGAGGATATCAAAGCCGATGTACGGATTGCCGTTTTCATCGGTGGGATTGGCAGCCAGGAACTTCTCAAGAATGTCAAAGTACTCATTCAGGGTATGAACCTGAGGATATCCTGCCCAGGCCAGAACCTGCTTCTGCATGAAGAAGGCCGGTCCGTTGATCTCATTGGCAATCTGCGGGCCATCCACCAGGCCGTAGTTCGGAATGATGTAGAGCACGTCATTGCCGGCTTCGTCCTTTTCGATCAGACGGGCCTTCTGGGGCTCAATGTGTGCCCACAGCCGCGGGGTCTTTTCCGGGGAAATGTAGTCCAGCAGGTTGATCAGAGCACCGTTGGAGATGATCAGGTCCGCGCTGTTTCCGCCGTCGAACAGGTCCGGATAGTCTTCACCGGCAATCATCATGCCCAGCTTTTCATCCAGGTCGCCGGCCAGGAATTCGAATTCGAACTTGACGCCGAATTCTTCTTCAATCAGTTTATAGATCTTGTTGTCTTCCGCAGGCTGATCACCGGGATCGCCACGGAATACCGTCAGGGTGATCGGCTCCAGGTTGCCTTCTGCGAGCGCAGCCGGCAGAAGGGACATGAGCATGGCAAAAGTCAGAACAACAGCCAACAGTTTCCTCATTTTTCGTTCCTCCCAACATTGAATTGTCTGGTGAGCAATTTGTGCTCGTTGGTCACATTATATCCAATCCATATTGGAATTCAATGGAATTTTCGTCCATTTATGCTCATTTGTTGCGCTGATTATTTTCGGATTTTGTTCTCACGGCAGCGCAAACGTTTGCACTTCAGGATTGAGGTCTGCAGCCTGCCACGGAGCCTTTGTTCAGCATGACGAATTTTGAGGACTTTTCCCGCCGGGAAATGATGGATCCAGGAAGGTTTCCAGAGCATATTTTGGTGATCCCGCGAATCATGAGCAATCGTTCCACAGTTCAGGTCCGCTGCTGTGCATGTCAGAACCATGTAAACTCTTCAGAACAACCTTAAAACGCGAAAAAGCGCAGTTCTCTTTTGGAGTTCAGAGAACTGCGCCTATTTTGTATGGTTCTTTCTTCTTCTGTCTGCTCTTGAAAGAAAAGATCAGTGCAGGCCAAGATTTCATACCTGATTCTGCGCCTACAGGTGCTCAGCCGATCACTTCGCCCTTAGCATTGAATACCGGCAGCTTTTCCAGGTAAATGATATCCTTGCGTTCCTGCGCTTCACCCTCTGCCAGAATCGCCATACGGCCCACAATCTGCCCACCGGCCTTTTCGACCAGTTCTTCCAGTGCATGCAGGGATTCGCCGGTGGAAATGACATCGTCCACAACCAGGATGCGTTTGCCCTTCATCAGAGCTGCATCATGACCGTCAAGGAACAGTTTCTGTACATTGGCTGTGGTGATCGACTTGACTTCCACAGACATGACGTCCTGCATATAGAGTTTGGCTCCCTTGCGTGCCAGCATCCATTTCTTATCCCCGTGCTGACGTGCCATTTCATAGACAAGCGGAATTCCCTTGGACTCGGCTGTAATCATGTAATCATATTCCGGTGCCTTTTTCAGAAGCTCAGATGCACAGGCAACGGTCAGTTCGCAATCGCCGAAAATGACAAAAGCGCCGATATACAGATCATCATTGACCCGGCAAATCGGAAGTTCACGCCGAACACCTGCAATAGTCATGGGATACGTCAAGTTGATCGCCTTCTCATCAAAGATTTTGTAACGTTTTCCTGTTACAGTTTATTCTATAGCGCCTGCCAGCAATTGTCAAATCCAATCATGGCAGAAAATGCACCAGAGCTTTTTCCAGCGATCCTCACCAGTCTGCCTGCTTCATCTGATGCGTTTGCAGAAGGCCACAGGATTCAGTCCCTGTCTGTATTCTTTGTACTGCAGAAATCTCAGATATCACTTTTTCTTCGGTTGTTTCCCGCATGAATCAGGGTCTGTCAGGGATGGCACTCCGATTGTCTTTCATATAAATATAGCAGATCTCTGAAGGCTGCATGGTCAGACAGAGTCAATGAGAATCACATTGGGATCATGGAGTGACAGGAGCTCTTCCGTGAAACCGCTTCTGCTGGCAAGAAGATAGCATAATTTTCTGCCTTTTGCCGGGATGAATTCCGCCTTGACTCTGAGTTCAGTCAGTTCCTGGATTCCCATTGCTTTTGAACGGTATTGGCATTCTCCGACAAGCAGATGATGGTCATCATATGCAATCACATCCACTTCTGATTCCTGCCAGACTGAGTCCCTGTATACAGGGCCCCACCACTTGCCGATGGTTTCCGGCATGAACGGAATCCGATGCTCC
>ONWQ01000032.1 GCA_900321565.1 uncultured Eubacteriales bacterium | reverse complement strand
GCAAGGCATGTGAACACGATATTCGCGATCGTGCCCACCACCGTATAGAACGCCGTGTTCAGGTAGGAAGTCCACAGCTGGGAGTACCCGGTCACCATGCCATAGGTCTCTGTCGTGAACCCCTTCGGCAAGAGCCATACCTCACCGCGGGCAACCGCCGTCCCCTCCGAGAAGGAAATGGCAACCACGTACAGGAACGGATAGGCCGTCACCAGGACCGCGAACACGACCAGCACCCAGATGATCACATCCAGGACCTTGTCCCCTGCGCTCTCGGTCAGGAAAGAGTCCGGCTTATGCTTTCTGCGCTCACTACCAGTGCTCATGCTCTTTCCCCCTCTCACCACAGGCTTGAGCCGGTCACTTTCCGGCTGAGTGCATTGCTGCTGACCACGAATACAAAGCCCACGGCTGAATAGAAGAGCCCGACTGCGGATGCATACCCGAAGTTCTTGCTCTCAATACCCTGCCGGTACACATAGGTCGAAATCACGTCGCCTGTCTCATACACCGCCGGGGAATACATGAGGTAGACTTTCTCAAACCCAACATTGAGCAGGTTCCCCAGTGTCATGATCAGGAGCAGGATCACAGTGTCGGAGATCATCGGCAGGATCAGATGAATGATCTGCTGCCAGCGGCTCGCCCCGTCCACGCGCATGGCTTCATACAGGGACGGGTCAATCCCCATGATGGCCGCCACAAAGATGATCGCATTGAACCCGAAGCTCTGCCAGGACCCGGAGATCACATAGAGTTTCCGGAACCAGGACGGCATACCCATGAAATTGATTGCCTTGCCGCCCATGGCCTTGATCGCCTGGTTCACAATCCCGCTGGACGGGCTCAGGAAGTTGGTCATCATACCGACCACAACCACTGTGGAAATGAAGTATGGAAGGTATGTGATCACCTGGGCGGCCTTGGCAAACCGCCGTGCCCGCAGCTGCGTGATGCAGATGGCAAAGATGATGGGAATCGGGAACCCGAACAGCAGTGAATAGAAGGAAAGCAGGAACGTGTTGCGGATCAGGCGCCAGGCAAACACAGAATTGAAGAACTGTGAAAACCATTTCAGGCCCACCCAGGGACTGCTGAACACGCCCACAAACCCGCTGCCCATCTTAAAGTCTTCAAATGCCATGGCCAGGCCCGCCATGGGCAGGTAGCAGAAGATCACATAGTATAGAAACACCGGCAGGAACATGAGCATCAGCTGGTGGTCACGCAGGACCAGCTGACGCAGGCTCTTCCTCCCGCTCAGGCTGTCATTTTTCGGACCAGACATCCATCCTTCCCCCTGTTTCTGCGATCTGACATTGGTTCCGGCCTGCCGCACACCGCAGGCCATCCGTTGGCAAAAGGATAGCCGGAAGGCATCAAAAAAGGCAAGCATCAGATTGCGCTTGTCTTTTCTGGTTGCGATTTTGTGCTTTTTCTCCATAAGTATCAATTCCGGCACGTCACAAATTGAATCATATGCCGCGGTACTCGCTCGGGTTCACGCCTGTCACCGCCTTGAAATTCCGCCGGAAAGTCAGGATATTGGCAAACCCGCACTGGCGTGCAATCTCCTCCAGACTCAGGTCCGTGTCCCGCAGCATTTCCGTAGCGTGCTGGATCTGCCGGTCACGCACATAGTTCAGGAATGTCTGATTATACTTCTTCCGGCAGATCAGACCGATCATTTTGGTCGAGACCCCGAATTGATCCGCCACAGAGTTCAGGCTCAGTTCCGGATCATAGAGGTGCTCTTCCAGGTACCGGCAGATCTCTTCCTCCAGATTCTTCTCCTTTTCCTCTGCTTCTCCGGTGGGCGCTTCTTCCAGGCAGGCCGCGAACACCTGCCGGTAATAGGCAAAGATCTCCTCCACCGTCGCCGCATCCCGGATCGGCTCCATGCGCACATGGATCGTGCTCGCGTCATAGGCATTCCGGATGGCCTTGCGGATGGTCCAGTACAGTTCATCCAGCATCTGCCGGACCTCGGCCGCAGGCAGGTCCGCCTCGGTCAGGTTCTTCCGGTACACTTCATCCAGCAGGCTCTCCAGACCGTCCAGGTTCCGTTCCCTGAGAAGACGCACCATCTGCTTCTGCGCATCCTTCGGGAAGTAATACCCCGGCGCTGCCTGCTGCCGCTCTTCCGGGAAATAGACCGCACCACGTCCGCCCGTCAGCATCTGTTCCAGCGAAGTCTGCGCATCCCGGCACGCTTCACGCAGCCGGTCCAGATCGCTTTCGCAGTGTCCGATCCCGATGGTCAGCACCGTATTCTCGTCCCCGGCCGTCTCCTCCAGTGTCCGGTACAGTTGCCAGAAACAGTCTTCAAACCCGCTTTTCTCGTCCGATGCCAGGATCACGAAGATATTCTGCAGGTTCTCCGGCACGGCCACCACCTGGATCTCCTTCCCGTTCCAGCTCCTGCACTCGGACAGGATCAGCGCCTGCAGGTCCTGGTACCGCCTCTGGGCCGACGCCAGTTCCCGGGTAATGGCAATATTCAGCTTGCCGACCATGTAATAATTACGCCTGAGCTCCGTGAACTGCTCCTCCACCAGCCGCTCCGGGTGCTCCGCGCCCTGGATCACGGCCTGCAGCATACCCCGGCGCGCGTACGGCGTAATGGTCACCATCTTCTCCATATACCCGTTCCGCTCACCGATGAGGCCGGTAATCCCGCTCAGGATCTGGTCAAACTCGTTCTCGGAGGTGCGCGTGTTCTCCGCCGCCTCACTCTGTGCCGGGGGTTCCACCAGTT
>ONWQ01000388.1 GCA_900321565.1 uncultured Eubacteriales bacterium | reverse complement strand
TCGTACCCCAGCTGGGCTCTGCCATCGGCTCCAAACTGCTGAGCAAGTCCCTGATCAGCAACAAGGATACCGTCATGTTGACGATGGTCATCGTCAACACCTGGCAGTACGCCGGCTACATCATGCTGATCTACGTAGCTTCCATTCAGGGCATCTCAAAGTCCGTGCTGGAGGCAGCCGAGGTGGACGGCGCTACCTACTGGACCCGGATCACCAAGATCCAGATCCCGCTGATGGCCAACGCCTTCACCATCTCCCTCTTCCTGACGCTGACGAATTCCTTCAAAATGTACGACGTGAACGTGGCGCTGACCAACGGCGGCCCGACCGCCCTGTTCATGATGAAGCCCGTGCAGGCCTCCGAGCTGCTGGCGCTCAACATCTACCAGACCGCGTTCAAGTACAACAACATGGCGCAGGGCCAGGCCAAAGCCGTGATTTTCTTCGTGGTGCTGACCATTTTCTCCATCATCCAGGTATCCTATAATAAGAGTAAGGAGATTGAGGCGTAATGGCAAAGCAAGCAGAAGTTATTGAACGCATGGCCGGCAGCAAACCGCATAAGGGCCGCAAACTGGCGCTGGAAATCGTGACGCTGCTTTTGTTTATACTGTTCATGATGCCCTTCGTCATCGTCGTGCTCAACTCCATGCGCACCAATTCGGAAATCATCAACGAGCCCGTCGGCTGGCCGCAAAACATCGGCCAATTGTGGGCCAACATCTCCGACGTATGGAATAACCCCACCTTCAATTTCTTGTCCGCCCTCAAGGACAGCGTGATCATCACCGTGCTGAGCCTGGCCGTCATTTCGATATTTTCCTCGATGGCCGCCTGGGTGCTGGTGCGAAATAAAGCCAAGTGGTCCAACTTCCTGTTCATGATGTATGTCGCCGCCATGGTTATCCCCTTCCAGGTAGTCATGTTTCCGCTGCTGACCTGGTTCAGGACGGTGGGCGACTTTATCCACATTCCCCTGCTGAGAAGCTACCAGGGCATCATATTCGCCTACCTGGGCTTCGGTGAGGCGATGTCCATATTCATCTTCCACGGCTTCATCAAGGGCGTTCCGCTGGAACTGGAGGAGGCCGCCGATATTGATGGCTGCAGCCGCGCCGGCACCTTCTTCCGCATCGTGCTGCCGCTCATTCAGCCCGTATTCGTCACTGTCCTGGTTCTGAACGGCCTGTGGATCTGGAACGACTACCTGCTGCCGCTGCTGGTGCTGGGCGCTTCCGGCTCCATCCGGACTATCCCGTTGGCGGTGCAGGGATTTAACGGCGCCTATGTCAAGCAGTGGAACCTGATCATGGTATCCACCCTGCTGGCTATGCTCCCGATCATTATTCTGTACCTGTTCGCACAGAAGTACATTGTTCAGGGCATGGTGGACGGCTCCATCAAGTAATATCACATGCAAAAGCACTGCGGCTCCGATACACTCTGTGTGTGGAAGACCGCAGTGCTTTTTTTGTATGCAGACGCGTGCAGGATGCTCTCTGAGCCAAAAAACAGGCTGCGGATACGCAGCCTGCAGGATCATATGCAATTTCGGATGAGGCCGGGAGCCTGTCATGCCATCAGAATGCGGGTCTCCATATAATAGCGCTTTTCCCTTGCGTGACCGATGGAAAAGGTTTTCCTCGGGAACACACCGTCAGCCGCAATCGCGTCAAAGAAACGGTTCTTATCAATGGCCGGGAGCAGGAACCCGATGCTGTCAGACTGCCTGACCAGACTGAGGAGTGCGTCCTCGTCATGAATATAATCGATCCGGCCGGGATGCGCATCCAGCCACTGATCCAGCGCAGTCTGGAGTGTATGAATGGGTAGCAGGCCAAGGGCCGGGTTCAGTCTGAGTATACCTTCCTGGTCTCTGGTCCGCCAGGTTACAGGAATGCCATCCGGACAGCATACAGACTGTTCCAGGGTTTGGAGCAGGGCATGCACGTCTGTGTCGTAGACAATCCTGTGGATGGGCTCAAACTGAAGACTGGCATCCCGCAGATTGATCAGTTCCACTGTGGCAAACCGTCTTCCGGCTACAGCGGATTCCGGTTCGGTCTGGCATGCCCTTGTATAGCACGCTCTGGCTGCGGCCAGAGAATGATTCCCGTCCCCGACAGCATAGAGCAGCGGGGAGGCAGGATTCAGCGCACGACGTGCCTGCTCATAGGCCTGAATATACCCGGAGACTGTGTCCGCTGCCGTGCCGGTCACGGCATAGCCGCGGATATGCCCGCCCTGTTCCAGCAGATCCAGGTCATACAGGCAGGGGAGTGAGTCACGGCAGGCTTCCAGTGTTCCGAGGATACGGTCCTGCGGATCATCGGCAAACAGAAGCACATGCGAAAAATCCAGTGTGGCCTGCTGGCGCAGCCGCATGCGCGGCGGGATCCGCTCCGCCACGGTACGTTCTGTGGGCCGGACCGCTGCCTGACTGCCTGGGGTGACATCGTACTGCTCAAGATCAATGATGCCCACGAGCCCCCTGCGGACACTTCCGTTCTGCAGTGTGCGCTCAACATAGACATAGCCAGTCCCCAGTGGCTGCAGTGTGCCGTCTGAGATCGCCCTGTCCATGGCACTGCGTGCAGCCCGGGTACGGGCATCCAGTGCGTCTTCCGGTTCATCCAGGCACACTTCCGGGAGAATCATGTTCAGTGTGGAAGGCCGGTCAGCGATTGCCTGGCGCAGACGCTGCCAGTATTCCGGATCGGAAGTGAACTGATCACACGCGATCACCGGCCAGGTAACATCAACAGGCTGCGGGAGCATGAACTCTCCCGGACGGAATACGCAAGACATACGATCGCTCCTTTCCTGAGCATGGTCAGTCGGCCATGAACGCCTGATACTTGTCACAGACTTCCTGTGTCTCGCCATCTTCCCGGACCTGGCCATGGTCCAGCCAGATGACACGCTTGCACAGCTGACGGATGAC
>ONWQ01000524.1 GCA_900321565.1 uncultured Eubacteriales bacterium | reverse complement strand
GCAGACGAAAGAAAACCCCTTGAAATCCTTTGATTTCAAGGGGTTGTGAGTGTGGCTCCGATTGGACTCGAACCAATGACACTCCGGGTATGAACCGAATGCTCTAGCCAGCTGAGCTACGGAGCCATTTCCTGGTTGCGGGGGTGGGACTTGAACCCACGACCTCCGGGTTATGAGCCCGACGAGCTACCAAACTGCTCTACCCCGCGACGACATTGGCTATTATATGCTAAGGTGTCTGTTTTGTCAAGCAATTTTTGAATATTCTCCCGGAAGCTGTATATATCCAAGGCAGATCAGCCAAAGAGCCCGCTTTCAGCCTTTGCGAATACTGAATCCACAGACACCTTACACATGCTGTCGATGGGATTCACTTATGTATGCTCCGGTTTGATGCCCAGGGCCATTTTCTTAGCCGGATTCTTCCTTTTTTCATCACATCGTTCTTTCCATGCATCTGCCATCACGAAGGCTGCCTGTGCTTCGGCAGACGTTCCTTCACGCTGAAAATCAGGGCATCCGCAGACACCATGCAGGATTCCCATATCATCAATCTGTTCGCACATCGTCTCATAAGCCGGGTCTGCATGACAAAGATACACAGTATCCAGCCATCCGTGGGAAACACCTCTATAGATACCTGCAGAAAACATCAGCGCAGATGTTCCATCCAGAAAACTGTCTGATTCATCCATAAGATCATGATACAACCCGTTTTTTCCCTGATATTTCAGTGCGGCATCCAGCAGAGAAACCGCATAGCCTGTCAGTTCATCCGCAATGCCCTGGTTGTTCCTTTGCATTGCCGTTTCAAGGACCCGTACAAGTCCGAGCCATGCCCATCCGTTTCCTGTGGCCCACCGTTTTTTACGGACATAACGGTGATTGTCTGTATCACAGATGTGAAAAAACACACCGGTCTCAGGGTCAAGCAGATGCTTTCTGTAGCCGCGGATCTGCTCAGCTGCTTCCTCGACAAGGCCCATAACAGCCAGAAACGGTGGTACCATATAAAGGCCATCAATCCAGAGCTGTATTGCTGAAAAACCGGGCTGAAAAGATTCCTGATTATGGCAGATGACTCCGTCCTCTGTCCTTGGCGCGGTCTCCATCAGGTAATCCAGCATTCTTCTGGCACCCTCCAGAAAATATGATTTTTTCGTGCGCTCATACGCGCGGAAACAGACTTCTCCGTTCGCAGCCGGATCAGAAACCGCAACAGTACTGCCAAGAATCGCCAGCCGGCCATCTTCCGCCTGTCTTTTGATGGCGTCGTATGCCATGGGAATCCACAGTTCCGATCTTCCTGCTTCATATAAAGCCTGTGCACATACACCCTGTTCCCATGAATACCGCTGCATTGCCAGCATACTGCAAACTACAGATTCTGTTCGTGCATTCACCATACTCATCTCCTGGAAAGATTCATGTTGCTTTTCATCGTGTCAGGTCAGCTGCTCTTTTCCGTGAAACAGCTTTCCCGCAATGCCTGTATTTGGATATGTATCACACTGTACAGCATCTTATGGGTACCGATTTTCATTGTCAAGTCCTTTCAGTTTTACTGAAAGCCGAGGTTTCTGTTACAGACATTGTACTCCGGTTTGCAGCCTGAATTGTTTTCACAAAAAAAGAAGCCCCGCAATGGAGGCTTCTGAGAAACTGAGCCCGACAGGACTCGAACCTGCGACCTATTGATTCGAAGTCAACCACTCTATCCAGCTGAGCTACGGGCCCATGTTCTGCGCCGTTCAGGCAACAGCACATTCTTATCACTATGGGCCCGTTCTGTCAATCCCCGTTCCAGACCGTTGTATACTTACTGAATGCCCTTGACCGTATAATCCTGATCTTCCACTGCTTTTTTTAGCAGAGCATTGTCAACATCCTTGGAAAGGGTCACAACAGCGGTCCCCTTCTCGTGACTCACGTTTGCTTCCAGTACGCCGTCCACGTTTTCCAGTGCCTTCTTTACGCGCTTTTCACAGTGCTGGCACATCATACCATCTACAACCAGTGTTTTTTCCATCGTTTTTCTCTCCTTCCATTGTCTCTTTCGGTCATAACGTTCTGAGTGAATCGGAAACCAGTTCAGTCGCAGTGCATTGGATACCACACAGAAGCTGGACAGGCTCATGGCTGAAGGGCCGAACATCGGATGCAGTTCCCATCCGAAAATCGGTATCATCAGCCCAGCCGCCAGCGGGATCCCAATAATGTTATAAATGAAAGCCCAGAACAGGTTTTCATGGATGTTACGGATCGTTGCCCTGGATAGCCGGATCGCAGCGGCTGCATCAGACAGCCTGGACTGTATCAGAACAATATCAGCTGCATCGATTGCAACATCTGTACCTGCACCGATTGCCATACCAAGATCCGCACGTGTCAGCGCCGGCGCATCATTGATTCCATCCCCCACCATGATTACATGACCCTTGCGCTGCAGGGAGCGGATTACCTGTTCCTTACCGTCCGGCAGAACATCCGAGATCACTTCATCCACTCCGGCATTCTTGCCGATCGCTGCGGCTGTTCGGGCATTATCGCCTGTCAGCATCACTACATGGATACCCATGTTTTTCAGCTGACGGATGGCGTCCGCACTGTCATCCTTCATTGGATCTGCAACAGCAATCATGCCAACCCACTGATCATCCATTCCAAACAGTAGCGGGGTCTTTCCCTGTTCGGCCATCGCACGCACTTTTTCCTCGGCATCCACCGGAATCTGCATATGTGACTGGATAAAGCGCAGGCTTCCGCCTACCAGGCACTTCCCTCGCAGCATTCCCCGGATTCCGTTGCCGGGCAGAACTTCCATCTGTTCCACTTCATCACATTCAATGCCACGGGCTTCTGCTTCAGCACGCACTGCCCT
>ONWQ01000544.1 GCA_900321565.1 uncultured Eubacteriales bacterium | reverse complement strand
GAATGGATCCAGGCCATGTGTGCAGGGCTTCCCGATCTCCCGGTCATGCCCTATGCCGTGTTTTCACGCTATGCGCTGATGGTCCATAACACACTGACCGGTCAGCAGCTGGGTCTGGAAGCCCTGAGCACAGGCCGGAAGTACACTGCAGTCCAGGGTCAGTCCACGGAAAAGCGGAACCGGATCAGCGTCTACCAGGCAGAGCAGGCACTGCTTCAGATGGTCCGCAGCGGGGATATCAATTATCAGGCGGCATTCCGGAACAGCCAGTCCATAAGCCCCGGTGTCCCGGTCACAGGCAGTGACCCGCTCAGGCAGATGAAAACCAGCATCATTGTCTTCACCACCCTTGTCAGCCGTGCTGCCATTGAAGGTGGACTTTCCCCCGAGATCGCCTACCCGCTCGGCGACTCCTATATCCAGAATGCGGAGAACTGCCGGGACAGTGGTGAACTGGACGCACTGGCGCATGCCATGTACCACGACTTCATTTACCGTGTGCATTATGTACACGCCAATCCGAATTACTCGCATGCCGTACAGAAATGCTGTGATTATATTGCACTGAGTCTGGACCGGCGCATCCGCACAGCCGACCTGGCAGCACTGGTCGGGTATACAGAGTATTACCTGACCGAAAAGTTTCGCAGGGAAACCGGTCAATCCATCAATACGTATATCCGGGATGCCAAGCTTGCCCGGGCACGTGTCCTTCTGAAATCCACAGACCTGTCCATAGCTGAGATCTCCGAACGTCTGGCCTTCAATACACCCAACTATTTCATTCACTGCTTCCGGCTCAGTGAAGACTGTACTCCCGCTCAGTACAGAAAAACGCATGCAGCACGATGATTTCCTATGCCGCATGCGTTTCCTGTTGGTTTTTCAGAAAACATGCACCATTCCCTGATCTTCCTGAACAACACAGCAGGTATTCCGACCTGTGAATCAATACATGTCATCGATGTCGATCAGTGTGCACTTTCCCGGATTCTTGCGAACAGACTCTGTAAATCCCCCGAGTGAAAAGATACATATACTCGGGTCTGTTGAGGGAACATACCTGATCTTGTCCACAAATGTTTCGAAATCTGCCTGGTCAAAGGACGAATTCATATAATTACATTCTCCTACAAGCAAGAATCTTCATTTTCATATTCATTGCCTGCCCTGTGACCTGGATCGATTCGCGGGAATACGCTCAGGTTTGCTTTACATCCTGATATGCAGAATAATTCGAACATATAATACCCGTACGCTGCCATTGCATAATCTAAAGAATTTCATGTATTTTTTTAACTTCTTTTCCCGGGACAGTCCGGAAAGCCGTCGGAACCATGCCTGCCCTCCATTCCGCTTCCGGTGCCGCACACTGCACCCGGACAGGACTCTGCTGATGACAGCGGAGTCACCTGCTGAAACAGAACAGCCTCTGACGCATCGGTCAGAGGCTGTTCTGTTTCAGATACTGCCACAAAGGCACTGTATGTTCCGGATACCGGCAGCGGTTCTCCCTGCCGGAACCGCGGCTGTTCCGGAGCAGGGCAGAATGCTGTCCGGTTTGCTTTCATCGCCCGGGATCCGGGCACACGCCGGCACCGTTCCCGGTCAGTCGTAGATACCCTTGCCCATACAGCATTTCTTGAACTTTTTCCCGGAACCGCACGGGCATGGATCATTCCGTCCGACAGTGGGCTTGTCACGTACATACGGGTCCTCAGGTACCCAGAATTCTCCGTCCGGATCATCATTTTCGTCTTCGTCCGCGGCATTCTCTCGGTAAAACGCATCGACTTCGTCAGGGTCCGGGTCATCCAGGTCATCCAGGTCATCCAGGTCTGTTTCATGATTTCTGACCTTAAGCGCAGTCAACTCCGCCAGTTGTCTGCCCAATACATACCCTTTGTACTTTCGGGTCAGTTTTCGCGTCCTGGGACTGAGCTCCCTGACAAAAGCATCTGTGGTCCCTGTTTCCAGCGCGGTGAAGAATTCCGGATAATGCTCCGGCAGTTCCGGGTACTCACTGCGTATGATTTCGGCTTCCTGCATGGTCTGTTCCATATTCTCAAGCAGGGCAAGCTGGCAGTCAGCCACATGACAGCTCATCAGTTCCGGATCCACATACTCAAGCGCATACATGCACATACCCAGCCATGCAGTCTGCTCCAGGCGCATATCCGTTCCGACAAGCTCCACAATCACTTCCCCGGAAAACTCATCGGCAGTTTTCTGCGTGATCTGATGCCGGTCCACCAGTTTCTGCACCGTTTTATACATCCGTTTCCGGTTCTGCAGGTTCATCAGGACAGCGCTGTTTTCAGATAAGAGCGCAAGCATAGGCATCAGATATTCATGCTCCGGTCTCGAGGTGTCTGAAACCCGTCCCATATAGCGTTCATAGTCTGTGAGTAAGTCAGAAACACTCTTCGGATCCGGAGACACACGCGCAGCCCAATGACTGTAAGCGGTCCAGATCACTTTATGGTATTGCGGGGTCACAGGCGTTGCACGGATTACTTCGATAAACTCTTCCGCACTGACTGCATCCTCGCCTTCATTCTTTATCATGTTATCAATCCTGGCCACCAGGAAATCCGGGTCTCTTGCTCCCAGCTCATAGGCGCGCTGAAATGCATTTCTGGCTTTTTTGTACCAGCCCCGGTTATCCAGCGCGTTTGCCAGTATGATCCACGCTTCCAGATCGTCCGGCTGGAGTTCTGTCACAATCTGTGCATGTCTGGCAGCGACCTGCGGATGATCTCCATAGATCTGATACCTGGCCATAAGCGAATGAATACTCGGGTTTTTGGGCTCCATGTTCAGGGCATCCTCCAGTACAGAACACGCACTTTCATAATCCCCTGCATCAGCATAATCCATGGCGCTCTCAACCAGATACTCGGCCAGCTGAGTGTGAGTTTCTATCGTAATCCTGCCTTCGTTCTTCGGCGGCCCATCCTTGAGTGCCTCATACGCCGCGCGCAGACGCTGGAAATCTTCCGGATGTGTTTCCGGCGGATACTTCCGGATCAGTCTGAAATAAGCCTTCTTGACTTCCTCCGCTGTTGCGCCTTCTTTCAGTTCCAGCAGGCGGTACATCTCCGATGTCGTCATGCTCTGTCTCCTTTGCTCTGCATCTCTTCACACAGTCCGTTCCGTTGGCTGTGCCCGTGCACAGTCGCTTACCTGCCCGGTCAAATTGTGATGACTTCCAGCCTGTTTACATAGTCCCGGATCTTTTCATCGTCTTCCCGGATCAGCGCTTCCTTCAGCCGGTCCACACACCTGCGGATTTCGATCATTCTGCCATCCGTCTCGTCATCGTTCTG
>ONWQ01000121.1 GCA_900321565.1 uncultured Eubacteriales bacterium | reverse complement strand
TTTTCCCGGAGACCGGCCTTGACAATCCGGCTTCATGCTGATATGTTCTTGGAAGTCCGCCGGGAATTTTTGTTTGTGGGTTAGGCCTGTGTACCACACACAGGCCTTTATTTTTTGCTCTGGAGGAGATACGGGGATGCGCAGGGATATTCCAGGAACATTCTGCAGGTATGCACTGCCGCAGATGCTGGGGCTTCTGTTCAATTCGGTCTATTTCATTGTGGACGGGGTATTCATCGGGAACCGTCTGGGAAGAGACGCCATGGCTGCCTCCGGTGTGGCGGTGCCCATGCTTGAGATGCTGATCGCCCTCTCCATGGCCATCACGGCCGGGAGCGGGGTCATGGTCTCCCTCGCGCTGGCACAGCATCACACGAAGGACGCGGACCAGCATGCCATGCATGCCGTCGTCACAGCCGTTTCCGCCGGGCTCCTGCTGGCGCTTCTCGGGAATGCATGCATCCGGCCACTGTCCGTTTTCCTGGGCAGCACACCCGGGATTCAGAAGGATGTTACAACCTACCTGTCCATCATACTTTCGCTGTCACCGTTCATGCTGCTGAGTTTTGTGCTGGGCGGCCTGGTGCGCAATGACGGACAGCCCGTGCATGCCATGATCGCGCTGTCTGTGGGCTCCGTTACCAATATTTTTCTGGACTGGCTGTTCATGTACCCGCTGAACATGGGCATTGCCGGGGCAGCCTGGGCCACGGCCCTGGGGCCCCTGCTGAGTGATCTGATCCTGATCCCGCATTTTCTTTTCAGACGCGGCTCCCTGCGCCTGTACCCGGGCCGGGTCCATATCCGGCTGATCGGCAGAATGGTTGCACTGGGGATTCCGTCTTTCGTGATGGAGTTCACCATCGGCATGATCAACTACATCACCAACAGATCCATCCGGCTGCTCGGGATGGGTGAAATCGGACTGGCTGCCTACCTGCTCATCGGTTACCTGATGCTGATCATACTGACGCTGTTCCTGGGCATGGCTGAGGGACTTCAGCCCGTCTTCAGCTCCATGACAGGCAACGCGGACCACCGCGGGCTTGTGAGCATGCGCCGCTTTGCCCTGCTGGTTTTCACGGCAGCCGGTGTGCTCTGCTATGTGCTGGTGTACTTCTTTTCAGGCAGTTTCTACCGCCTTTTCACTGCCGGGGACCAGGCGCTGCTTGCCTTTACATCGGCCCACAGCCGCGCATACTTTTCCGGGTTTGTATTTGCCGGGATCAATATTCTCTTCATTTCCTACTGGCAGTCGATCGAGGAAACCGGGAAAAGCATGCTGATTGCTCTGCTGCGCAGTGCCATTCTCCCGCCGGTGTTCATCCTGCTGCTCCCGGGACTGCTCGGACCGGACTGGTTCTGGTTCGGGCACTCGATCAGTGAATGCCTGACAGCGCTTGTGGTGCCGGTCTGCCTGAGCCGTACCGGGGCATCACGCAGGAAAACCTGAGCGTCCGGGGCAGTTTCTGCAACATATGTGAATTTACACATGATTTGAATCAATTTGTTGTACATACAGGAAGAATCGGCTAGAATGTGCTCCGTATCTGCACGCCCGGAAAGCCTGAACATGGGGCATGGAAGCCGCAGACACACAGAAAAAGTCATAGATGCAGCTGCCGCGGTGCATGGTGCATCACAGAAACTGCGTCTGATACCAAATCCGTTTCTGAAAGGGGGTCCACCATGAAAGAAAAACAGAGCGTTCTGAGAAGAAACCCGGTAGTGCGCACAGGGAAATGGTACCTGAGCCTGATGAAAAACAAACTGATCGCCTCCCTTATGCTGCTCGGTCAGGGTATTCTGTTTCTTGTTGCGCCGCAGGGCGATATGGGCGGTACGGTCCAGACGGCTGGTGTGGTGGTGATCCTGGCCTGTGTGATCAACATCGTACTGCATATGATGCAGAAGGAAAAAGGCTTTGTCAGTTATCTGCTGATCGCTCTGAACGCGGTGTTCATCCTGGCCGGCATATACTGTCTGGTAAACCCTCAGACCATTGAGCCCTATGTGCGGGTCATCATCGGCGCAATCACTGCTGTGGCCGGGCTGATCAACCTGGTCGAAACACTCAGGATCGAGAACAGAAAAACCTGGCAGTTCAAGGTGGGACTGATCGCGGCCATGGTCATGGCCGGGCTTGGCGTCACCATGATGATCGCAAGCAAGGCCCATATTGAACTGGTTCAGCAAACCGGCGGGATCTTCCTGGTTCTCAGTGCCCTGATCAACATCTGGTACATGATCCGTCTGAAACAGGCAAGCAAGTAAGCCTGCTGCGCAAGACAGACCTGATCCGGTCAGCCCACGCTGCCTTTTTATGAAACAGCTGCACTTGTCAGGACCTGTTTCCGCCTGGCTGAGGCATCCCCGGATGCGCCTTATGGATCATGACACCGGCAGGGCCTCACCGTGCCGCACAGCCTGCCGGGCAGGATAGGCTCAGCGGCCCGGCAGACAGAGGCTGAGTATATATGCCCTGTTTGACAAAATGCAGGAAACTGGTAGGACTTATTCCGCATGCCACGAATCTCTGCAGAAATGACCTGTATGTACACTTCTGCTGACCCGCAGACAGTCACAGAAACCGGCAGGCAACGATTTGCAGGAGGAAAACATCGATGGATGAAAAGAAGCCGGAAAAGAACGATATCCCTGAAGAAGAACTGGAGAATGTGGACGGCGGAGCTTTTGGGCCGGGTTCTTCCAGCTTCGTACTGTGCATAGTATGTGGTACACGGTATCCTCGTTATTTGCCCCATACCTGCCCGAAGGCCTAATGACCGAATGGTGTAAATTTGCATTGGAACCCGATCCCTGGCAGCGAACACCTGAAAACGTCCTGACAAAGGAATCAGGGAAACGCTGCCGGGATTGGGTCAGCCTGGAAGCCGACAAAAAGAGCAGGCTTCGGGTACCGGGACCTTTCAGACAGGAGAAAGAGGGAATCCGGAAGTACCTGTACCCGTACAAAAGGCGAACAACCGCGGACATGATCGTTGAGACCGTGTCCGCGGTTGTAATGTATTTCCGCCTTTTTCATGCTTCCGGTATGTCTGTGTTCAGATGACCCGGCTGCGCAGCCGGTTGCGTTTCCCGCTTCAGCAGTCAGTGCAGGGCCTGCGCATGACGGATTTGTCTTCGTGAAAGTCCAGGAACCCGGCATCCGGATATGAGTATTCGCCCCTGTAATTGGACGCATTATATGCCGGAAAATGCAGCGGATGCACGGTATCAGGGGCTGGCTCGGAAGCATTGGTATAAATCCACATGGCATGATAATCCCAGCAGATCAGCTCATCGCGCCCGTCCCCGGTGAGGTCCATGGCTTCCGTGCAGAGTGTGGGATGCCCGTCGTCCGGGAATACCAGCGCACGGATACCGTCCCCGTTCAGGCAGCCGCCCCGGTGCGGGTCCGCGTTGGTGAGAATGAGTTCCGTACCGTTCCCGTCCCAGCTCACCGGTGCGACCAGGTTCCCGTTCATCTCATTCTCCATTTCCCAGATCGGTTTTCCGTCCTGGTCATAGAGCAGGATCACACCCTGGTGGCCCCAGAAATTGGTGACCGCAATCTGCATGCCCGGCCGTTCCGGGCAATAATTGGCAACGGAAACCCGCTGTGCGTGCCCGATCATGTCTCTGGCCAGGATATGCCCGTAAAAGTCCCCGATGAAGAAGCCCTGGGTGCCGGAAACACAGGCAAAGTATCCGTGCGGGTCCCCTGCCTTCCATTTTCCGGCGACAATCTCGTCGGTATGGTCCTCAGTGATCGGGTATGCCCAGAGCTCTGAGCCGTCCGAGTCCAGCAGGCGGTAGCCGACCAGGAGTTCATCCCGTCCGTCCCCGTCCACGTCCACGGGCAGCGGACAGTGTCCGGTATTGGTCGGGCTCTTGTAGTGCCACATGACCTGCAGCTGATCGTCCAGAGCCCAGATGCGGCAGTAGCGGTCCTTGATCAGGATATCCGCGGGATGCTCAAGACCGCGGAAGTTACAGATCCGGATGCCGTCCGGGTTCAGGCGCCCGAAGGCATAGGTATCATACGGCGCACCGATGAGGCCCTCGTCCTCCTGGTCAGCAATGGGCGTCCTTGCGCTCCGCAGCGTCCTGCCCGTGCTGCCTTCCAGGATCCGGATCTCGAAATCCCAGCCGCAAATGACTTCATCCCGGCCATCCCCGTCAATATCGTACACCTGAAGCGGCATGTCTGCAGATACCTTGCCCAGGTAGGCCGTATCGTCCGACGGCTCACCGAGCTGCCAGAGCACATTCCCGTCCAGGTCCATGGCTGTCAGGCAGGAGATGAACCCGTACGCGTCCCGGCTCACGCGCCGCTGCATCTGCGCCAGAACCACCTGCCAGGAGTCATCCCCCAGAAGATGGCCGAAACGCACCTGGCGGCTGGTCCCGAAGTTATGCAGGTCAAGCTTTTTCCAGAGTTTCATCGGCGCATGCCGCGCAATCTCACGCGCCTCGCGTGCCCGTGCTTCTTCTTCGCGCGCACGGATCGCATCGGCTTCCTCCGGGGTCACACAGACAGAAAAGTCCATAAACCGGGACGGGCAGTCCGCCGTCAGTCCGGTCTTGCCGCCGCGCGCGACCAGCGGAGAGCTGCAGCGCAGGACTTCCTGTCCGTTAATCATGCAGACCGCTGTATCCCCCTCACAGTCGACTTCCAGAAGATAGGCATCATCACAGTTCATGGTGAAGACAGCCTCTGCCAGCGGCAGGATATCCTCCTTATGCCGCCAGGACACCCGGACACGGTCACGGTCTTCCAGGCTGAAGACCAGGGTATCAATGGAATGGTTCATACAAAAGCAGAGCCCGGCCATACCGCCCAGGGAAAGCCGGCGCAGTGTGCAGCGCACACGGTAGTTTTTCCATTCCGTCACGCCCGTCTGCAGTGTCGGGAAGATCCGGTGCGGATTGTTCTTCTCCACACGCATGCTTTCCATGGCATGTTTTCCGGCGCTTGCCGTGATCAGCCAGGTCGGACCGGTCCCGTTCCATGTATAATTGCACACCTGATCCTTCCAGATGCCATGCTCTCCGTTTTCCACCACATACTGGTACTCGCCCATAGCCGTATGATCCGGGTCATGGGGAAACTCACCGATGGCAAACCCTGAAAAATCATCTGCGGCAAGGATCACGTTCTTTTCCTGCAAGATTGACTCCTCCTTCTTGTCCTGCCCCGGGTGCCTGTCCTGTTCACACCCGATGCTCAGCTGTGAATCCCATTATACCAGACAGCCATACGCATACCATAGGCCGGGGTCCGTTCACTGTCTTTTTCACGCAGAAAGTCTGAAAAGACATGTTGCCATGAAAATCCGCTCAGGATGCACCGCAGCCTGCTTCAGGAATCAGCTGAAAAAGCCGCCTCCGAAGAAGCGTGCCGCATGCGCGCACATGGTCATCCGGCCCAGGAAGATGTCAAAGTATTCATACCGCGTGCAGATGTCCTCATCGACAGTCAGCTGCAGTGTGATCCGCTTCTGTGCCGGGTCACAGATGAGCTCTGTCCCGGTCACGGCATAGTTCACACGGTCATGAATATCGAACATCATGGGATCCTTGGTCCGCACACGGCTGCGGCGCACATCTGACTTGTCGGCAATGATCAGCGCGGCTGCGATGGGGTCTGCCACAACGCCGTCGGACTCGTCATGGTTGGCAATGGCAGACCTGCATATTGATTTTTCGGTGGTCAGGACATGAACTATAACTTGGTACAAGGACGTCATGAGACCGAAGGAAGCACGGTTCCGGGCATGCATGGCTTCCCAGAATAAGCATGATCCTCTCCGGAGGCATCACTCTGCCGGTCATCTCCCCGGAATCCGCAGAAGAAGTGTCCGGAGAATCATAAAACCGGTTGTCTGCGCATGCTCAAACGTGTACAATAGAGCATCCGGTGACAGCCTGCTTTCTTCCGGCAGGAGGAAAACATGAGGCCGGATATCGACATTGAGGGAGGAATCATATGGAACACTACGGAAAAGCCCGGCGTGAGGGCCTTAAGGTCTATTCCGCCGCCCTGCAGGCGCATCAGGATCCCTACCTTCCCGTACTGGAGGACCGGGAGCCCAACCTCTCGGTACTGAACCGTCGTTCCCTTGGTGTGATCTCCATTCCGCTGGAGCGGGTGATCGGTTCCGTCTCCCAGGGCCGTTCCTTTGCCTTCACCCAGCATTTTCTCCCCATTCTGGAAAGCGGCAGTGAATTCGCCGCCAAATGGGAAACACTTTACACAAGCGTCGAGGAAGAGGGCCTCAGTCAGCCCGTAACGGCACTTGAATACATGGGAGATTACTATATTACCGAAGGGAACAAGCGGGTCTCGGTCATGAAGAGCATGAAGGCCGTGGACATCGAAGCGGATGTTACCCGTGTGGTCCCGCCCAGAACGGATGATCCGAAAAACATTGCCTGGTTCGAATACTGTGACTTCACGAAAGACACCGGTCTTTACGGAATATTGTTTACCCAGCCCGGCAGTTATACGAAGTTGCTTGCCATGCCCGGTGTACGCAGCGGCGACACGTTTACGGAGGATGAGATCCTGAGCCTGCGCAAGGTATTCAATGCCTTCCGCATAGCCTACCTGTCGCTCTATGAGCGGGAACAGCCCATGCCCACAGGCGATGCTTTCCTGCAGTATCTGGTCGCCTTCGGTTACCTGGGCGTTCTGCATGACGACCAGAAAAAAACCACGGAGCGCGTCCGTCTCATGAGTCAGGAACTGAAACTGGACAAAACAGTACGCCTTGTGATGGAACCGGAAGCCCAGACAAAACCCGGGCCCACGGTCCCGCTGATTTCCTCGCTCCTGCGGCCGTCCAGGATCAAGGCAGCCTTTCTCTATACCCGGGCACCCGAAGACTCGGCCTGGGAATACTGGCATGAGATGGGTCGGATTGCGCTGGAAACCACAATGAAGGACAGGGTGATCACCACAGCACGCGTGATTCCCTCCCGCAATGAGTATACAGACATCGTCGAGCCACTGATCCGGGAAGGCTATACGGCATTCTTTGCCACGTCCCCCGTCATGCTCAACAGCTGTATCAAGCCTGCCCTGGAGCATCCGGAAGTCAGTTTCTTCTGCTGTGCGCCCCTGGATGAACATCTCAATATCCGCACCTACTATATCCGGTTCTATGAAGCCAAGTTCCTGATGGGCCTGGCTGCCGGCATTCTTGCGGACAACGGGAAGATCGGCTATATCGCGGATTATCCGATCTTCGGCATCCCCGCAGCTGTCAATGCCTTCGCACTCGGGGCCCGTATGGTCAATCCGGAAGCCAGAATCTATCTGAACTGGACATCCGCAGGCTACTTTGATCCCCAGAATCCCTTCCTGGACCCGGAAATCCGGGTCATCTGCAACCGGGACATCACGGCGCCCTCCCAGGGTTCCCGGGAAGTCGGACTGCATCTGCGTTCCGAAAACGGGATATCCAATATTGCCACGCTAATCCCCCAGTGGGAACCGTTCTACCGTGCCATGATCGAGCGGCAGCTGAGCGGTATTTCCCCTGCATCGGAGAATAAAAAGGCCTCCACCAATTACTGGTGGGGCATGCGTTCCAATGTAGTGGATGTCGCTTTTTCCAAACGCTTCAGTCCCTACTCGACACGCCTGATCGGCACGTTCCGTGATGCTCTGCAGACAGGCGAGTTCACGCCCTTTGAAGGCAGACTTGTGGATCAGACAGGTCAGGTCCGGTGTCGGGCGGATCAGCGTCTGATGCCGTCAGAAATCCTTTGCATGGATTACCTGCTGGACAATGTCACTGGCGACCTGCCGGGGATGGATACACTGGTTGAGTCTGCACGCACACTCGTCAGGCTTCAGGGCGTGCATGAGGATTTCAAGTCCCTGCTTTCCAGTTTCAGCTGGGAATAAGCTGCAGAAGTACTGCCCCGGGCTGAGAGAGTGGATAGGTCACTAACCCCGGGGAAAAACCGATATCTGTTCTCCATCAGACCACCACATCCCGTGGTGGTCTGATCATATCCCTGGAAATGGACCCATCCACGCAGCACCGGAAAGATGGTAACGAAAGTCTGTCGCCGGCAGCCTCACGGTGATGCTGCTTCAACTGCGATTTTCGGTACAAGACACTTCTTCCTGTTCCTTAAGAAATATCCCTGTCACTGTCCCATCTGCATCGTCTGCTGTGAATTCATAATATTCTGGATCCCGGAAGTCACACGCAAACATGTTTCCAGGTTCCAGGAACCTGTCAGAATCATGAGTGCCGGATTTCCATTCAGATGCTCCATGAGCCCGGATATTGCAATCCCTGTGCTATGTGCATCCTGAGAAATTGCATGGAATGCGCAAATGATTCTTGTTTCATCTTAGAAATTGCGCTATCCTATGGATGTCATCTCGACGGCGGAGGAAAATACAATGGGCTTTTATCTGAATCCTGGCAACAGCGGTTTTTCACGCATACGGAACGATCTTTATGTTGACAAAAGCGGACTGATCGCCCTGATTAACAGTTCAATAGATACAACAAGATCCTTGACTTGCGTGAGCAGTCCGAGGCGTTTTGGAAAGTCTTTTGCCGCACAGATTCATATGCCATGATATTGTGCAGTCACATAGTGATGCGGATGATCTGCACGATTCTCAAGTCATGTCCAACGCTTCAAGTGCCAGCCCTGACTTGAGACGAAAATCAACGCTGGGCAGAGAATTCCGTCTGCCGGATAAGAAAAGGACCCGCAGTCCTGAAAGACAGGCAGCGGGCAAATATATATGGATTGTCTGTTTGTGCTGCTCTGGACCTGAAGAAGAAGTACCTCGCGTTCCGGCAGAAGAACGGGGACGAGGCCCGGCGGACCATTACCTGTGACCGGACCGGCATGAGCATTGACAGCGGAAGCGGAGAACCCCTGCGCATTGAGTACACGGACGTACTCGAGCACCGGGAGACACCGCACCTGTATCTGCTGCTGTGCTCGGGGCATATGGGTGTGCAGCTGGCCCGGGACGGGCTCACCACCGGCAGCTGGAATGCCCTTCTCAAGGCCATTGACCGGGCCAAGGAAGAGGCCGCGGCCATGCAGGACCTGATATAAGCTCTGTAAAGAACTTCAGATAGACCAAATGATCTTTCGCGGATATTGGAAAGGAGAAACCATATGTTGGATGTTATTGCTCTGGGTGAACTTCTGATCGACTTTGCACCTCAGTCCCAGTCTGATGCCGGGTATCCCGTGCTGGCCGCCCAGCCCGGCGGCGCACCGGGGAATTTCCTGGCCGCGCTGAACCAGTACGGCTGCAGCACCGCCCTGATCGGCAAGGTGGGCGACGACATGTTCGGACGGCTCCTGATCGGCACACTCAAGGATGCCGGGATTGCCACGGAGCATATCGTGGTGGACCCCGGTGTGTTTACCACCCTTGCTTTCGTATCCCTGGACGCCAGTGGGAACCGGGATTTCAGTTTTGCACGCAAGCCCGGCGCGGACACCTGTCTGAAGCCTGAGGAAGTGGACGAAAGCTTCCTTGCCCAGGCCAGAGTTTTCCATTTCGGCACCCTGTCCCTGACCGACGAGCCTGCAGCTTCCGCCACGCGCAAGGCTGTGGAGGCCGCGAAGAAGGCCGGGCTGCTCATCAGTCTGGACCCGAACCTGCGCAAGCCGCTGTGGAAGACAGAGGCGGATGCCAAAGCGGCCATGGAATGGAGCCTGCATCAGGCAGACATTGTGAAGATCAGTGATGAAGAGATTCAGTTCCTGTGGGGACTGTCTCCCGAGGAAGGCGCTCAGAAGCTGCTGAAGGAATATGGCGTTTCCCTGGTCTATGCAACCCTGGGTCCCAAAGGCTGCCATGCCGCCACAGTGCACCAGACAGTTACGGTCAGCAGTCCTTCCGGTATTCATGTGGTAGACACCACAGGCGCCGGGGATATTTTCGGTGGCAGTGCCATGAGCTGTTTCCTGAAGACCGGCAAGAAACCCTGTGAACTGACAAAAGAAGAACTCGAAGGGATTGTCCGCTTTGCCTGCACAGCCGCCAGCCTTTCCACTCAGAAACATGGCGGGATCAGCAGTGTACCTGCTGAGCAGGCGGTACTCGACAAGATGGCAGAGTAAACAACCGGAAGCACTTCAGACCGCACGCCCTGAAAGAGATAGAATAGCTCACGCAAGACTTACCGTACCCTGTTCCTGTTCGTGCTCAGTATGCTCATTCTTGCCCTCTGGGCCCATGCCGGGGCTGAGGAGTCCTCTGCCCTGTTGCATCTAACCATTGATGAATGCGAAGGTCAGGTGATTGCAGACAAGAGCGGGTATCTTTCCCAGGCAGACTTCCTTCACCCTGTACCTGACCGCAATACAGCGAAAGGCACCACACGCAACCGCGGTGCCAGTGCTCCCGTGATCTATATGGAGAGTGCCTCAGCGGACGCCACACATGTCACTTCATTGACCGGTCCCTCGTGGAAGCATATGTCAACGATGACAAGTCCATCCGTGTCCGTTCCTATGCCAAACCGAAGTCCACGGGCATCGAGTTTCTTTGCCGATCATGACCTGACCATTGAATCCCTGGAAGTATACACGATGTATTCGATTTACAAATAATGCTCCCCGTCGGGGAGCATCCGGGAGCCTGCAAACCAGGCTCCCATTTTTGTATTGCTGTGCAGCATGCCTTCATTTTCATTCAGTGCCGCACGCCCGCTCCTGAAGGATGCGGGCAGAAAAAAGCATTTCCTCTGCCGCTTCGGATTCCGGGAAGGGCCGGACATGCGAACTCAGAACACGACGCCAAAGGCCCAGCATACGCTCAGACCCATCCCTATGGCACCCAGGAGCCTTGCAAGCAGCCAGGGTGTTGCCGCAGGATTGCCTTCCCTGTACAGTGACGGCGCACAGACAAACTGCAGGATTCCCCATGCACAGCTTAATGCCATGAAGGCAAACAGAAGCTTCTGAATCAGGCTCACATGCAGGAACTGTATGACGAGAATATAGATCACGAACATCTCCATGCCGTGTGCATCGCTCAGCAATTTCGCGTCACTCTCTCCCGCCTCTGAAATCTTCAGGGCACACAGGCCAATGAGGATCCTGCACAAAACAACAACAAGGATCGGTACCCAGAATGGCATGTTATCCTTCCTTTCCTACTCATCCGATATCGTCACACCGTTTAAAAACTCAGCAAACTGATCCTTCAGGCTGTCCACATCCCCGGCTTCCGGGAAGAGCATGAAGTCGAACCGTACCACCCTGCCCCTTCGGAATGCCAGATACGAGACACTCCTGCTCCCGTCTATTGCATCCGCACTCTGAAAGCACAGATAGGGAGTATCCCCGATTTCCTTCACTTCCGGCTGTTCTATCCCCGGCGTGGGTGCCAGCTCCTCACAGAACGCTTCCAGATCGGATGCCGTGATGTTCACTGCCGCCCCCGGTTCCATTCCATACAGATGCGGATCACTGACCACGAGCGTAATATAGTAGCCTCCGATCTGGCGCAGTAGAATGACCAGGTCCACATGATTGGCTGCAACCATTTCACTCATTTCATCCTCTGTGAGCCCCAGCTTTTCCCGGACTGCCTGACTCACATGGCTGTTGGTGCGTCCGAGCACGGCATACTCTGTCTCCGGCGCATGAATACGTACAAGACCATCATAGAGTGTATAGTCCCCGTCCCCGCTCGCCTGCAGATGGGACGGGTCCACTGTCTCTGCGCGCTCCTCCGTGTATGCCACGGAATCCACCAGAGTTCTGAGCGCTTCTGTGCACATCGTTTCCTGCTCGCTCTCCGCAATCAGCAGGTACAGATTCCCCTCATGAAAACTTACCGCATAGGCCGCATAGTGGTTTTCCGCGGCCAGGAAAGTTTCCGTCATGAGGCCGGCAAGCGCCCCCTGCAATGGAATCTTTTCCGGCGGCAGTGAGATTTCCCATTCAGCAATCATCAGGTCCAACATGGTTTCCAGGACACCGTGGATTTCTTCTTCACGGATCACCATCGCCGTTTCTCCTACAGGTCTGATAAGCAGCTGCACTGTAGTAAGTGAACCCTTCCTGTAAAACGTTCCGGAATACTGCGACGACTGCTCGCTGACCCATCCCGCCGGCACTTCCACAGCCAGGCCATGGTACAGCTGCCGCTCGGCGTGTGCACCGGTACAGAGAACCAGGATCAGAAGAAACGTAAGCAGAAATCCATATCTGCGCATGCCATCAGACCTCCTTTCTGATCTGCACGGAACGCCACGACCGATCAGAATTCTTCTTCGTCGTCTTCATCATCCAGGATTCCATACGTGGCCAGAGGAAACCGATATTCGGACGGCTCATGCCCGAGATAGGGCTGAATATATTCCGCAGCTTCTTTTTCGCCCGGTTCTCCGTCCATGTCCATATACGCCTGCATGGCATGGCGCACAAAGGAGATTTCCGGCCAATAGACGCTTTTCCGGAACTGCGACCCGTCAAATTCCTCATCAATCTCTGCTTCAAGCAGTTCAAGAGATGCTGCCCGGACTGTTTCCTCATCAAAGTCAGCGCTCATCATAAGGTCAAACAGTGGCTTTTCAGAAATGGTAATCAGTTCAAAGTTATCCATGACAGAAGACAATGCATACAGCGTATGTCCCTGTGCATCAGAAAACTCCACCTCCACAATGCTCGAACCTGAAACCGGTCCGCACGCTATACCGCCACCATCGTATCCCCAGCGCATTCCCTGAATTTTCATTTTCTTATTCCTCCATACTGTCATATTCCCGGTGTTCCCGGAATTCCGGGCTTTCTGCCCTGCATGCTCAGAATACCAGAATCTGCATAGAAAAAGTGGACCTGCCGGGTCCAACTTTCCCGAGGTCCACACTCAAGTTCAGCTTCAGGTGCACACATTGCTATGGAAGATGTGTATGCATTCAGATCTCCACACCGTTCTCTGCAAGACGTGCCTTCAGACGTGCTGTTTCCTGTGCCCTGCCCGTATCCAGATAGATTCGGTTCAGACCGTTACCGGCATGCGCGAGCAGTTCCAGAACGGTTTTTTCGGGGAGCACACCGGTATACAGATAGCTTTCCAGAAGTTCCAGACAGCGTCCATAATAAATGACAGCTTCTTCACTCCCCAACCGGTTCCACAGCACCCAGCCCAAGTTATTGTACTGCATGGCCACAGCCCGGCTGCAGCCAGGAACCTGGTCCAGGTGATGATTCTGTGCAATGGATATGGCTTTGCGGTAATACCGAACGGCTGCATCCAGGTCAGTCGCTTCTGTATGGAAGGCAAGGTTTGCATAAAAATCGAACTGTGTCTGCCAGTCGTCCGCGGAGGCGCCATACTCTTCCAGCAGGGCCTGTCCCTCCTGAAGGAGCCCTGAAGCGGTTGTCTCATCCTTCGCCTCGAATGCAGCATGCATGAAGCGGATTGTGGCCTGCATCAGAGCACTGGCCACCGTTTCAGAGTTTTCCTTTCCCTTCCATGCCAGAATACGGTCGCGCTGCGCATACAGTTTCTTCCAGTTTTCCATTTCCATCTCATACCGGCCTGTATACGATGCCGAGATGGCAAGCCTGGCAAGGACCGTGATATAGGTCACAAAATCATGGTCTGCAACTTTCCCGTTCACTTCCATCTGCCGGATTGCATCCTGAAGCGGCGCAATCGCTTCCTCATCCCGTCCCGACTGGTGCAGTCCGGCGGCACATTCCAGCAGGTACTCCAGTTTCTCATCTTCCACGGTCTGCGGGTCCAGCGGGAAAAGCCCGCTCAGCTGCTGTGCATACTCATAAACCTTCACCATCATGCTGGTGAAGATGAAGCGGTAGCGCACTTCCGTTCCTGTAAATGTATTCTCCGCTGTATCAATGAAGTACTCCGGTTCCCGCCTGTTCCCGAAATAAACCCTGTAGAGTTCCTCGCCCATTTCAAGACGCATGTAGCAGCTCTCGTGGGTTGCCGTATACCGGCAGCTTCCGTCCGCATGGTATACGATCTGGAAGTACTCCCGGCGTTCCGGCTGCTTATCATTGAAGATCTCCATATGGATCTGCGGTGTCTGTTCCCAGGTCATACCGATGCGCGAGCCATAGTTGCGCGTGTCATCGATCCCGTTCATGACCTCAGTTACTTTCTGATCTGTCCGTTTCTCCAGTTCCAGGAAGAACGGAAAGAATGCGGAGTCCGCCGCGTCTTCCAGGGAAAAGTACAGTTCCAGTGTCTCCGCCCCTGCATGGAGTTGCTGGATCGCTTCCCATTCCTCATGCAGTTCCGGATGCTCCTCCATGGAAACCATGTTCCCGGTCGCATCCAGCACATCCTTATGCGCTTCCATGAATGCCTGCATGGCCTGTTCCCGCTGTTCCATCAGGCGCTCTGCCACTTTTCTCTGTGCTTCCGTGAACACAAGGAAACTGCTGAAGTCCCCGCTGTAGGTGGCCTCCACGTAGTATTCCGCACCGGTTTCATCCCGGAGACGGATCCAGCCCTCATAATCATAGTCAAACGGCGCATTCCCGCCATTATGGGCAGCATTCACACCCGAATCAAGTTCTTCATAGACATGCCGCACCCCGGGTGCTTTCTGCTTGCCGGAC
>ONWQ01000072.1 GCA_900321565.1 uncultured Eubacteriales bacterium | reverse complement strand
TATCATGACCTGGGAAACCTCAACTATTCTTTCTGTACGCACAGGGCAGACACGGATCCGGAAAAACAGCAGCAGGTGATCCTGGAAACCGTGCAGGGACTGGGAATCCCGGCTGAGCCAACCGGAAGGAATGATCTGACAGCAGGCGGACGCAAGTTTTCAGGGACCGCTTCCTATGAGACAGGGGACGGTTGCTGCCATCATGGGACACTGATGCTGCGAGTGGACACGCACGCACTGGAAAGATATCTGCAGGTGCGTGCAGACAAGCTGGTTTCCAAGGGCGTCGATTCTGTACGTTCCCGGGTTATGAACCTGTGTGATATAGTGCCCGAACTGACGCTCGACAGTCTCATCGGCCGGCTGCAGGATGCGCTGCAGCTCGTGTATGGGGTGCCGCCTGAGGAATGGGTGCCGGATGCTGAGGCGCGGGACGCAATAGAACAGCTTGCAGTACGCTTCCGGTCCTGGGAATGGACATACGGCCGGAAGATTGCATTCACGCAGTGCCTGGAACAGCACTTTGGCTGGGGACATGTATCCTGGCTTCTTGAGGTAGAGAAAGGCCGGATACTATCCGCACACTGTGAGTCGGATGCCATGGATGCGGACTATCTTCATGACCTCGGAAAGGCAGTGGAAGGTCAGGCTTACAGGGCGGATATGCTGCTGGGAAAACTGGAGGCCCTGCCTGCCGGGAACCAGCTCCGCCGGACCATGCGTGCGGATATGAGCCGGCTGTTGCTTACAGCAGCCGGACTGCAGGGAGCGGAATACAGAAAGGACGGGAAGACGGATGCGGACATTTGATCTGGTCGTGATCGGTGCCGGCCCGGGTGGATATGAGGCTGCACTGGATGCTGCCGGAAGGTATGGCATGCGTACGGCGCTTGTGGAACAGCGCGAACTGGGGGGCACCTGCCTGAACCGCGGCTGTATTCCCACCAAAACTCTGCTGCACGCGGCCTCGGTCCTTGACGGACTGCGTCATGCGGGAGAGTATGGCGTGGAGGCGGATGCAGTACATCTGCGCTCTGATGTGCTGCAGAGCAGGAAGAATCAGGTCGTGGAACAGCTGCGCGGCGGGATTGCGATGCTGCTGAAACAGAAAAAAGTCCAGGTGTTCCAAGGAAGCGGAAGCATACTGGATGCGCATACGGTTGCAGTGCAGACCGGGGAAGAGGTAACAAAGCTGGATACGGAACGGATCCTGATTGCGACGGGCTCTGTGCCGGTCAGGCCACCGATCCCTGGGATCACACTGCCGGGCGTGATGAGCAGTGACCAGTTGCTGGACCGGAGTGAACAGCCATTTGACCATCTGACCATTATTGGCGGTGGGGTCATCGGTGTAGAGTTTGCCTCTGTGTACCTGTCCATGGGCAGCCGGGTGACCATTCTGGAAGCGCTGCCGAGACTGATTTCAAACATGGACCGTGAGCTGTCCCAGAGCCTGAAAATGCTGCTGAAAAAGCGGGGAGCGGATATTCACACGGATGCGCGGGTTCTGGGGCTGGAAAGCGGTTCAGACGGGCGCCTGGTGTGCCGTTATCTGGAAAAGGAACAGGAGCAGACACTGGAGACGGACGGAGTCCTGGTGTGTGTCGGGCGCAGACCCTGCACGGAAGGATTGTTCGGGGAAGGGTTTACGGTAGAAATGGAGCGTGGCCGGATTGTGACGGACGCTGACGGATGCACCAGTGTGCCGGGCGTGTATGCGATCGGGGATGTAACGGGTGGCATCATGCTCGCACATGCGGCAACCGCGGCGGGCAGGAATGCAGTCGCTTCCATGAACAGGGTCCCGGGTCCATGCTTTGCACAGGCGGTTCCCGCCTGCATTTATACGGAGCCTGAAATTGCCTCAGTGGGTCTGACACTGGATGAGGCCAAAGCGCAGGGAATGGATGCGGAGAGCCGGAAAATCCTGACAACAGCGAATGGAAAAAGCGTGCTCTCCGGCCAGGAACGCGGGATGATCAAGGTTGTGTACGACAGGGAATCACGAAAAATCCTTGGCGCTCAGCTTATGTGTGCCCGGGCATCGGACCTGGTCAGTGAGTTTACACAGGCCATGGTCAGTGGACTGACCGTGGATGAGATGGCACGGACGATCAGGCCGCATCCGACTTTCAGTGAAGCGATAACGGACGCAGTCCGACTCTGAACATGATACAGGAAAGCCCCGGGCCATGGAAAAATGGCTGCGGGGCATTTCTGTGTCATGGCGATGTGAGTGCACGGAGACGGGACAGCGCTTCATGACGTGACTCGGGTTCATCATGACCGATGAGGTAGGTGTCAAAATCAAGACCTGAGACCAGTTTCAGATATGCGTCGGCCCGATGCGGTTCAATGATACTTCCTTCATAGAAGTCCTCGCAGTCGGCATCGCCTGTGATCAGGAGCTTTTCTTCGGGAACATGGATCAGCATGGCATCCCGGGAATGAATGGAATCGGTGGGGATCAGATGCGCATGCAGTCCGCCGGCGTCAAGAGTAGTCGGTTCCGAGATCGCCAGGTCCGGAAGCCCAACATGGATTTCGTGCAGATCAGGGTACTCCCGGCGTATGCATGTATTGCAGAAAGCAATGTCTTCGCCGGATTTTTCACGTGCCTGCATGGCTTCCTCGGTCCAGACCCACTCTCGGACTTCTCTGAGCTTCTGCATGGTCAGAGCACTGGAGATGGACTTGCCGACAATGAAGGGAAGCCCAAAGGTATGGTCCCAGTGCCAGTGCGTGATCAGCGTATACTTCGGCAGGGACAGTCCATGATTGGCCAGCAGATGATAAAAGGCTTCCACATGCCACTTGGAATTCCCTGCATCGACCACCATACTGTAATGATCACCCTGCAGGTGATACAGGTATGGTCGGTCGGTATCATGACACCCGGGCATATAGTGCACACGATCGGAAAGACGGATCAATTCCATGCCAGTTCTCCCTCCATTGGCTTCATGTGGATAAGATTGTACTGCAGAGTGAAAGGAAAGAAAAGAATCCCAGAAAGAGGATTCTTCTGTTCCCGGGTCGAAATGCTAGGACCTGTGTGTATGAACCCGGGAACAGAAGTGCAGATCAAGGAGGAACCCGTGAAGGATTTATTGGTAAAGGAAGTCAGGATTGACTGGGAACGGATCAGTCCTGAGAGCTATGTGCGCAGGATTGATGCTTTGCAAGGGCTGGAGTGTCTCCGTCTGAACGCCCCGGTGACATTCCTGGTCGGGGAAAACGGGAGCGGAAAGTCGACACTTCTGGAAGCGATTGCGGTGGCATTCGGGTTTAATCCGGAAGGCGGCACCCGGAACTATCGCTTTTCCACCCATGATTCGCATTCTGAACTCTGGGAAGCCGTACGTCTGGTCCGAAGTGTGCGGAAAAGCAGCACAGGGTATTTTCTGCGCGCTGAAAGCTTTTATAATGTTGCCACGGCTGAGGAGGAGTACAGTCGGGGACCGGGCGGCAGGCCCATGCATTTTCATGAACGCTCACATGGAGAAGGGTTCCTTGCCCTGGTGCAGGAACAGTTCCGGGGGAACGGGCTGTTCCTTCTGGATGAACCGGAAGCAGCGCTTTCACCACAGCGGCAGCTGACCCTGCTTCTGGAAATGGACCGGTGTGTGCGTGAAAATGCTCAGTTTCTGATCGTAACGCATTCGCCGATTCTCCTGGGCTTCCCCGGTGCACAGATCCTGAGCTTTGATGATGGTCCGATTCATCCTGTTACGTATGAAGAAACATCCAGTTATCAGATCACATCCATGTTTCTGAACAACAGGGAACGGTTTCTGCAGCAGCTTCTGGATGATTAGGCACAGGCATGAAGAGCAGTCATTGTATGCAAGCGGAGGTGTGACAGCATGGAAGATATCCTGATCCGGCACGGCATGATCATGGATGGCACCGGACGCCCGGGTTACCCGGGAGACATTGCGGTACGGGGCGGAAAGATCACGGCTGTGGGAGACCTGCATGCATGCCAGGCACGGCAGGTTCTGGAGGCTGATGGACTTGTGATCGCACCCGGGTTCGTGGATGCGCACGCACATTCGGATGCGAGCTTTGTCCAGGACAGCAGTGGCGCTTCCAAGCTTTACCAGGGAATTACAACGGAGATTTCCGGGAACTGCGGTTCCAGTCCGTTCCCATGCACACAACAGGCCGGACAAGAAGACGAATGGGCCTGTGAGTCCATGGATGCCATGATCCGGAAATTTGAATCGGAAGGCTGGAGCATGGCAATCAATCAGGCCATGCTGGTGGGGCATGGAACACTCAGGGAAGCGGTCATGGGCGATGCCGGGCGCAAAGCCAGTGCGGAAGAAATTCATGCCATGCAGGCACTTCTTGAGCGTGAAATGAAATCCGGTGCCTGGGGGCTTTCCCTGGGTCTGGAGTATGCACCGGGGTGTTTTGCAGACCAGGAAGAACTGAATGCTCTGGGACGTGTGGTCCGTGCCTATGACGGACTGATGCCCTGTCATATGCGCAGTGAAGGCCTGAAAATCCGGGAAGCGATCCAGGAACTGCTGACGGTTGGCAGACTGTCCGGAACCCATGTACATGTTTCGCACCTGAAACTGGATAACTATCATGTGCACGGACAGGCGGAAGCGGTCTGGGGCATGCTGGAAGAGGCACGGGCGCAGGGCGTACAGGTGAGTGCGGACATGTATCCATATACAGCTTCCTGCACCACACTGTCGATCCGCTGCCCGCGCTGGGCACTGGATGGCGGAACAGAGGGCCTTCTGCAGATGCTCCGGAGCGAAAGACGCGGGGAGATTGTGGAAGGCATCCGGAGCCATTACTGGAATGCAGAACGCGCTGAGACCTGTATATTCAGTGATGACAAGGGTTACTGGCCGGAGATCGTCGGCAGGACACTGCGGGAGGTCGCAGAGGAGTATCTGCATACCACAGATTATGCGGAAGCGGCCGCTGAGATTCTGCTCAGGACCCACGGTCGTGTCTGGTGTATTTTCTTTGTCATGAGTGAAGCGGATATGATGGCTTTCCTCCGTCATGATGTGGGGATCGGTTCAGACGGATGGGCACTGCCGGGCGACCCGGCACGGGTCGGAAGCCGACCGCATCCACGGTCATATGGTGCCATTGCGGAATTCTTCCGCCTGGCCCGGGAAAAGCAGATCTGCACCACGGAAGAAGCTGTACGGCGTGTGACGTCCAAGGCAACGGAGACGCTGGGTATCCGGGACAGGGGGACCCTTGTACCGGGCATGATTGCGGATATCACAGTATTTGATCCTGAAACGATTGCGCCCCGGGCAACCTATCTGGATCCTGTGCGCCTGGCTGTGGGTGTGCGGCACGTGCTTGTGAATGGTGGGATTGCACTGCAGGATGGGATACAGACTGCGTATCGTGGAGGCATATTCCTGCGGAAGAATCCCCGGGTATGTATGGGATGAGACTGGCAGCGGATTCCATGGAGTATGGTACATCCGCATGATACCGGGCGCGGAATCAAAGAAGCGGCCTTCGTG
>ONWQ01000346.1 GCA_900321565.1 uncultured Eubacteriales bacterium | reverse complement strand
TTTCACGGCTCCTCCCGGTGTCTGAGCACATCCAGGCCTCTGTAATGTCCGTGCGCAGGCGCTCTGGCAAACGCTTGCGACAGATGCCCGACAAGGCGCATGGTCATCTCCCATCGCACCGCACTGTAAGCCGGATCGTCAAAACGGTTATACCATTCATGCTGATCATCCTGAAGGTCATACAGCTCCCCGCGCATGGGCAGATCATCCGTCACAAGTCCCTCATGAAAGAGAATCAGTTTATACCTTTCGTTTCTCCACATCCAGGCAGGCGCGATCTGTGTCTGTTCGGCTCCGCCTCCGTGAAACTCACAGAAAGCCCCGTCCCGCGAAGGGGCATGCAGCAGATCCGTACCGGGAAGTCTGGGGTCCGCGTCCAGACCGATGACGGTTCGTAAGGTGGGCACAAGGTCCACCAGCATGGCGGGTCTGTGGTCCACAGTCCCACGTTTTTCCTGTTCAATCCAGTCGCCGGAGAGAATAAGCGGTACACGGACGCTCGAATCATACAGGCAGTACTTACTGTAGCGCAGATCGCGCTCCCCCATCATATCACCATGGTCGGACAGGAAAATGAACAGCGCATTTCGATCCAGCCCTTTCCGGTGAATCCGGCTCAGCACATCTCCGATCAGGTCATCCATAAAGGAACAGTTCGCCCAGTACCGGAGCAGAATGTTGCGCCGTTCCATGGGAGAAAGCCGGGCAAGCACCTCGCGCCTCTCATAGTGAACCCTGTACAGCGACGGGCTTGCACGCATCGCAGCAGCGATATGCGTATCCGGTTCCTCCTGCCAGGGAGGAGTCGGAAGATCCGGTATACGATTGATATCATACAGCGCCTCATATTCCGGCGGGATATTGAAGCCCGCGTGCGGTTTAATGAGGGAGAAGTACAAAAACAACGGCTTTTCGTCCGGCTGATAGCCTTCCAGAAACTCCACACATTTCTTCCAGATGAAACCATCCCGGTGATGTTCCTTCGGAAGACGGCTGACCTTTCCTATATACCCCAGCGCGTTTTCCTCGCCCGAACCGAACTCCGCCGTCTCGTCATAATAGGCTTTGAGACCTTCGCTGTCCTCATCGTCCATCATGACCGCGCCTTCTTCACACAGGACACTGTTGCGCGGCTGTCCCTCAGCCCGCACGTCAAACCCGCGGCGGGACCCTTCCTTTCCGCGAATAGTATGGTTCCAGTGCGTCTTGCCAAACCCTGCGCAGAAATAACCGGCGTCGTGCAGCATCTGCGGCAGCGGAACCCCGGGGAGTCGGGTCTCATCCAGCAGCGCGCCTGCGTTGTTTCTCACCCCGGTCTGGGACGGATACAGGCCAAACATCAGAGAATTCCGGCTGGGGACACACATGGGGCACTGACAGATTGCCTGATCATATCGTATGCCCGTCCGTGCCAGACTGTCTATGGCCGGCGTCTGCACCAGACTGTTCACACACCCCAGGGCATCGAATCGCTGCTGATCCGTCATGATCATGAATATATTGGGTCGCGCCACACTGATCCCTCCATCCTTCTGTTCAGCCCTTACCCGGGCACTCCGCGCACCACCCCTGATTCTGCCAGTTGCCTTTCAGTCGCAGAGCATCACGGTAAAACCGAGATCATAGGCCGTAATGCTCCTGCCATGGAACGACTCTTTCACGCCGGGTATCTCCCTGTTCTGCATCTTTCTGACCCCGTCGAGCAGTTCCTGAATGACTTGAGGGCACAGTGGAATGTCCGCATGGGATGGCCAGATTTCATCGAATCTATCTTTCATTCCGACAGTTTCTCCAGGCCAACGATATAATCCCCCATTTTTCTGTGTTCACCGAACATAAAGATCCTGCCGTGCACCTAAATGGGATTCCCACTGATCAGCACCCGACAGCTCATATCCAGCACCGCGATACTTCCCGGTGTATCCCCCGGCAGATGGATCATGCTCAGTTCCCTGCCTCCAAGATCAATTGTATCACCGTCCTGTACAGGGAGCAGCCTGTTGGTCCTTCCACTCTGCCGGTATTGCGCCTCATATAGAGGGTTTAAAATACGCCGTTGCTTCCCGTATGGTCCATATCCGCGTGAGTATTCAGGAGAAAGACAGGGCGATCCGTCAGGGAAGCTGCGATGTCCCGGGCATCTCGCACCGTCATTCCTGAATCCATCATCAGTACCCTTTCCTTTCCTGCCAGAAGAAAAAACCGCACACCCCGTCTTCGATCCGCCAGGTATCCAGACCCATCGGTATGATTTCAGCCTTCATTTTCCGTTCCTCTTCTCATCACGCAAGTATCGTTCTGTCTGCGCCCCTGTGATCGCCTGCCTCATTCATGACATGGCATAAGGCGGCTTTCTGTATGGCTCCATTATAGGCCATGGACCAGAAAACCGCAATGAACGGTTCTCCGACAAGGATAAACAATACTGGCGGCAGCAAAGATGGCACACGCAATCATGCCAACTATGACCTCTGCTGACTCCTGCGTATTCAGCGTGGCTTTCTCCACGGTTGCCCTTTCCAGAGCATCCTGCGCAGGCCTCCCCGGGTACCACACGTTTCTTTTTCTCCGTCTACCTGCCACATTTACCCCGCATGATTCCGTGTAGTTATCGGGCTTCGCCTTGTTCAGCAGTCTTACCCTCATGCGTTGCCTTATATGTGATTTTATGTGATTTCCGTTCGTCAGGCCAAAGGTTTGCCCATGGTTAGTCTGCTCCCACATCCAGCTTCCTTCAGATTTCACCTCACGATGGACACCCTTGCCTTCGGCTGTACCCTTCCCACTACCGGGCGGGTCCGGAACTTTCACCCTCTAGAAACGTGCGCCGCCGGGCGCGTTCCCCTATGCGGGATACCACCGCATGACGCTCAATGAAAAGCTTGTTCTGAAACAGGGGGACCGGTTCAGTGTATGCATTCTGGAACGCGTACCGGTGGAAAGCGAGGTCCGGTTCGCCCTGGTCAATACTTCCTCGATTGGAAAAAAAGGCATGGAAGTGCGCAATGAGCTGCACCCGGACGAACCGCTCCAGCGCTACGCTGTCGGGATTGTGAACCCGGGAGAAAGCTTTGTACGCTTCAGCGGACAGAACTGGACCGACTGGAGTGAGGTTGTTCGCCGCATTGCCGAACAAGGTGATAATGCCTGCATGGCGTATGATAGCCTGCCCGTAAAGGTGCATACCTACCCGCTCGGTGAGATCAGGGATGCGCATGCGTTCGACGCAGGGATTCCCGTGGCCGGCGGAACGGTGGAAATCTGCCCGGACTGCGGGTTCATCCTGAAAACCCCCGGTGACTGAGCGGAAACTGCATACAGACAGGACACTGCCCCGGATGGTTCCAGCCATCCGGGGCAGTTTTCATGGAACCGGGTCCTTCCCTGCCCCCTGCGCACCTGCTTCTGCAGATGCCCGGACCAGGGCGGCAAAGTCTTCAAAGTGCCAGTCGGGTGTGGGTTTCTCCGCTGCGACCTTTTTGAAAAAACAGGTGGGGATCTCACGCTCTTTCAGGTTCTTGGCAATGCAGGGCACACAGCCCCTGTCATGGTTCGTCGGGTGATTCGGACAGGCGTAGTCCGTGCATGTACAGAACGGAACATTCATGGGTCTGCCTCCTGAAGTGGAATCAGCCGGACATTCGGTTCCGGAGCCCAGGAACCGATTTTTTGTCCGCTGTTGTCAGTGGTATTCTGACATACAGACAGGGAAAAAACAAGCAGGATGCAGACAGCCTGCATACAGGATGGCCCATGGCTGCTGCTTTCTCACGGGTTCCCTTCGATCAGGCGGTCCTTGTGCAGGGCAGGGTTTGGCATTACAATGGTAGGGCAGCTGACCCGGATGCCCGGGCAGAGGCAGGACTGTACATCAGAGAGGATGAACGACCATGATGGATTTCCGCGAAATGCCCTACACGCGCCCGGACATGCAGAAGGTCCGGGATGCATACACTCAGGCCATAGCATGCCTGAAGCAGACAGATCAGTACCCCGTCGCCCGGCAGGCATTCTTTGACCTGCAGAAGGTTCAGATCGAGCTGGGCACACTGATGTCCCTGTGCTCGGTCCGCAATACGATCGACACCACAGACGCGTTCTATGACGCGGAGATCCGCTGGCTGCGCAGTGAAAACGCACAGCTGCTGCCCCTGCGCAAGGCGTTCCATGAGGTCCTGGCTGCGCATCCGTGCCGCGGGGCATTCGAAGAGGAGTTCGGTCAGCAGATGTTCCGCATGATCGACGCGGAACTGAAGACCTCGGATGAGGCGATCGTACCGGACCTGATCCGGGAGGGCGAACTGTGCCAGGAGTATCAGAAGGACAGTGCGGCCGCGGTCACCGACTTCCGGGGCGAGTCCTGCAATTTCTACGGGCTTCTTAAGCATATGGAGAGCACGGACCGGCAGGAGCGCCGGGAGGCTTTCCATGCCTGGGCCGGACTGTATGCGCAGATTGCGCCGAAGCTGGACGCGCAGTACGATGCACTGGTGCACCTGCGGGACGGTATGGCCCATAAACTGGGGTTTGCGTCGTACACGGACCTGGCCTACCTGAACCGGCGCAGGTTTGATTACACACAGGAAGATGCCGCGGCTTTCCGGGCACAGATCCTGAAGACCGTCACGCCCTTTGTGGCAGAGCTGCGTGAAAAGCAGCGGAAGCATCTGGGGCTGGACAGACTCTGTTATTATGACGAGGCCCTGCTGTTCCCGGACGGGAATGCGGACCCCATCGGGGATATGGATACACTGGTCCGGAAGGCTCAGGCCATGTACCGGGAGATGAGCCCGGAGACCGCGGAATTCTTTGATTTCATGGTGAACTACCATCTCTTTGATCTCGAGACCCGGCCCGGAAAACGTATGGGCGGGTATATGACGAGTCTTCCGGGGTATCAGGCGCCGTTCATTTTCAGTAATTTCAATGGAACCAGCGCGGACGTGGATGTGCTCACCCACGAGGCCGGGCACGCATTCCAGGGGTACCTGGCCATGCGTTCGATCCCGGTACGCATGCTCAGCGGGTCGACCTCTGAGATCAATGAGATTCATTCCATGAGCATGGAACACTTTGCGTACCCGTGGATGGAATCCTTCTTCGGGGCAAACACGGAAAAGTATATCACTGCACATCTCATCGGCGCGATCTCGGTCATTCCCTACATGGCGTGCGTGGACGAGTTCCAGCACGAGATGTACGCGCAGCCGGACATGACTGCCGCACAGCGGCGCGCGGTGTGGCGCCGGATTGAACGCACCTATATGCCGTGGCGCGACTATGACGGGGAAAGCTTTCTCGAGGAAGGCGGGTTCTGGATGCAGAAGCAGCATATCTTCCTGTACCCGTTCTATTACATTGATTACGCACTGGCACAGATGTGCGCATTCCAGTTCTACGGGCGCATGAAAAAAGACCGCCAGGCGGCATGGGCGGATTATCTCACCCTCTGCCGTGCCGGCGGTACACGCGGATACTTTGAGTTGCTTGACCTGGCGCACCTGCGCAATCCGTTCCGGGAAGGCACGGTGGAGGAGAGCATTGGTCATGTGATCGATGAGCTGCGCGCCCGCTACTGAGCGCTGTCTTTCAGCCCGCTTCGGCGGGCTTTTCATTTGTCTTCCCGGTGTGCCTGCTTCCAGGCAAGCACATCCTTCAGGCGCTCTGCCACAGCCTTTTCATCGCCCTGGACACCCGGGCGGTAGTACCGACGGTCCTGAAGGCTGTCCGGCAGGCAGGTCATGGCTGTGAGTTTTTCCTCGGTGTCATGGGCATACTGGTAGCCCTTCCCGTACCCGGCCTGTTCCATCAGGCGTGTGGGTGCGTTGCGGATATGCAGCGGGACCGGGTCCGCCGGCAGGCTACGGACATCCGACAGTGCGGACTCACAGGCCACATACAGTGCATTGGACTTGGGTGCCATGGACAGGTAGACCACAGCATGGGTCAGGTGCACATTGCATTCCGGCATGCCGAGCTTCTGGCAGGCATCGAACACGGCCAGTGCCAGGGGCAGCGCCTGACTGTCCGCCATACCGATATCCTCACTGGCAAACCGGACCAGGCGTCTGGCGATATAGAGCGGGTCTTCCCCGCCGTCCAGCATACGGCACATCCAGTACACGGCCGCATCCGGGTCCGTATTGCGCATGGATTTATGCAGGGCGGAGATCATATTATAGTGCTCCTCGCCCTGGCGGTCGTACAGAAGGGACCGGCGGTTCATGCATTCGGCCAGGTTCGCGTCCGTGACATGCAGATGCCCCTCGGAGTCCATGTCACTGTTGAGCACGGTCATTTCCAGGGTATTGAGCGCGGTCCGGGCGTCACCATTGGCAAAGCGCGCGATGGCCGCAATCTGTCTGGGTTCCATGTCCACATGCATATCGCCGAACCCGGCGGGGCTGTGCAGTGCGCGGTCCATGAGCCGGACCAGGTCGCTTTCCTCCAGCTGCTTGAGAATGAACACCCGGCAGCGGGACAAAAGCGCGCTGTTGATCTCAAAGGACGGGTTCTCCGTTGTCGCACCGATGAGAATGATACTGCCCTTTTCCACGAACGGGAGAAAGGCATCCTGCTGTGCCTTATTGAAGCGGTGGATCTCATCACAGAACAGGATGGTACGCCTGCCGGACAGGCGGTTCTGCTCGGCGCGGCCCATGACCTCCCGGACTTCCTTGATCCCGCTGGTCACTGCACTGAACTCCACAAACTCTGCGCGCGTCAGGTGCGCTATGATCCTTGCCAGGGTGGTCTTGCCCACCCCCGGAGGGCCCCAGAAGATCATGGAAGCCACCTGATCATGCTCGATCATCTGACGCAGGATCTTCCCTGGCCCGATCAGGTGCTGCTGACCGACATACTCATCCAGTGTCTCCGGTCTCAGCCGGCTGGCCAGCGGCCCCTGAGCCGGGGTTGCCGGGGTATCGAAGAAATTCATCTGTTCCATTCCATATGCCTCCGGGATCGGTGGATTGCCCCGGCTGTATGCCGGGGCAGAAAAAGACCGGAGCACGGGGCTCCGGCCATGCACTGCCGAAAGATCAGCAGAACGGGTTTTCGGTCGGGTACGGCAGGGACTTGGGCTGGTTGTAGGCAATATCCTTCACGCCCAGGAAGCGGAAGGTCTCGAACAGGTACTTGCCCACATGGCTGAATGCCACAGCGCCATGGTGCGGATACCGCTTTTCAATGAGCACATGACGATAGAAGCGGCCCATTTCCGGGATCGCGAAGACACCGATGCCACCGAAGGAACGGGTCTTGACGTCCAGGATCTCGCCTTCAGCGATATAGGAGCGCAGGTTGCCCTCGGAATCGCACTGCAGACGATAGAAGGTGATATCGGAAGCAGCCAGGTCGCCTTCCAGTGTGCCACGGGTGAAGTCCGGATCACTGCCTTCCGGCTCAAGCAGACGGTGCTGGATCAGCTGATACTTCACAGCACGGTCGGAGCAGAGCTTGCATTCGGGCGTATTGCCGCAGTGGAAGCCCATGAAGGTATCGGTCAGGCTGTAGTTGTACTTGCCCTTGATGTCTTCATCATAGATGTACTGGGGCACGCTGTTGTTGATGTCAAGCAGGGTCACGGCGTCGGCGGTGACGCAAGCGCCGATGTACTCGCTCAGCGCGCCGTAGATGTCGACCTCGCAGGACACCGGGATGCCGCGGGAGGCCAGGCGGCTGTTGACGTAGCAGGGCTC
>ONWQ01000372.1 GCA_900321565.1 uncultured Eubacteriales bacterium | reverse complement strand
CTGAAACCATCAGCCGGATTGTGTTCATTTATACAGAACGTTGTTTCGACATGATTCTACAAAAACAAGAACACACTGTCAACCCATTTGAGGAAATTTTTGTTTTCAATATGCAGTTTCTTGGTTTGATCTGGGCAAAACAACCCTATATTTATGCAGGATTCTGTGTTTGTGGTTTTTTTACAAAAATCTTGTCACAGGCATTGACAGGAAAATGAAATGGGTATAAGATGAAGTTGTTCTGTAATACTGAAAACCGTACGTAATATCATAGGGTTCCATGTTTGAGTCATCAAGGAGGGGTTTCCATGACAGCCGAAAAAAAACCTGGCCTGTGGCCGGTGATGCTTACCCCGTTTACACATGACGGTGAAGTGGATTATGCATCCCTGGAGCGTCTGATTGACTGGTATGAGCGGCATGGTGTTGACGGTCTGTTCGCAGACTGTCAGTCCAGTGAGATTTTCTTTCTCAGTCTTGAGGAACGTGTAAAGGTAGCTTCTTTCGTGAAAAAGCATGCCCACGTTCCTGTCATTGCCTCAGGACATGTATCTAATGCCTTCTCCGCACAGCTGGAAGAACTCAGCGCCATAGCAGGTACGGGCGTGGATGCGCTGATCCTGATCACCAACCGCCTGGTCCATCCCGGACGACAGCAGGAGAGCATCATGCCACGCGTCCGTGAGATCATGAAAGCAGTCCCGGAGATCCCGCTCGGGTTCTATGAGTGCCCCTACCCGTTCAAGAGGCTGATCACACTGGATGAACTGAAGGAATGCGCACAGAGCGGACGATTTGCCTTCATGAAGGACACATGCTGTGATATCCGTCTGATCCGTCAGAGACTGGATGTCCTGAAAGGAACCGGTTTCGGACTCTACAATGCCAACACCACGACCTGTCTGGACTCGGTCCGGGATGGTGCAGCCGGTTTTTCCGGTGTCATGCTCAATTTCCATCCCCAGCTGTATCGCTGGATGCTGGACCATGCATGGGACCAGCCGGAAAAGGCAGATATGGTGCAGCATTTCCTGACCATGTTCTCGGAAATTGAACGTCAGTATTATCCTGTCAATGCCAAGTATCATCTGGCCGCCATCGAAAAGGTACTGGACGACGATTATGCACGTACGATCCCGGCAGAAGGCCTGACTGAAACCTTCCAAACAGAAGTACAGCATCTGAACCATGCTGTCCGCTGGCTTCAGGCTCAGCTCTGACCCCGGCAGCCACTGATTAGGAAAGAGGGATCCCATGCCTTCCGATAACACTGTCAAATCCCTGGTCCGTGCCCTCTCTGTACTGGAATGCTTTTCCAAGCAGGAGCCGGAACTCGGTGTGACGGAAATTGCCAATAAGCTGAAGATGCAGAAAAGTACCATCTTCAATATTCTTTCCACCTTCCAGAATACAGGCTACCTGATCAAGAACCCGGCAAACAACAAGTATCACCTGGGATACAAGCTGCTGCATCTCGGCTATATTGTCAGCAGCCGGATGAGCATCCGTGAGCAGTTTATTCCGCACATGAAGGAAATCGCCAATGCCTGCGGTGAAGTCTGCTATCTCGGACTTCTGGATGAAATGGAAGTTCTGTATGTGGAAGCCGTGTATCCGAACACACAGATTCAGGCACGGAATATTCTTGGTGAACGCGCACCACTGTACTGCACCGGCCTGGGGAAAGCCATGCTCGCAAACCTGAGCAGCAGCGAAATTGAGGATGCACTGGCAAAGCCCATGCAGAGTTTTACCAAGTGTACCATCACAGACCCGGACGTACTGCGCACGCAGCTGGAAGAGATCCGCAGTAATGGCTACGCCGTGGACAATATGGAGCATGAGTTTGGGATCCGCTGTGTTGCCGTTCCCTTCTTTTCCATGGACGGTTCGGTTCTCGGCGCTGTCAGTGTCTCCGGACCTTCCCCGCGCTTCGATCCGCAGACCGTGGTCCGCTGCGCGTCCCTGATCACAGAACAGCTGCGCGACCTGCAGCACTGTTTCTGAGCAGTCCCACAGCCTGAACATGCCGTAAAGGAGAATGATTCATGAAAAAACCACGTATTCTGATTGTGGGCAGTTTTACCATGGACCTGATCACATCCACCCGTGTGTTCCCCGGTGGCGGTGAAACTGTACTGGGCACAGACTTTTCCAGTGCGCCCGGCGGAAAAGGCGCCAATCAGGCTGTACAGGCAGCACGCCTCGGCGCAGATGTAACCATGGTCGGCAAGCTGGGAGGAGATGCCTTCGGGGATCTGATCCTGGAATCGGTCAGGAATGCCGGAATTCATACCGAGCATATTCTGCGGGCGCCTGACATGCCCAGCCCGATCGGAAACATCATTCTTGAAATCGACGAGGCAGGCAACAGCCATAACCGGATCATCGTTGTGCCCGCCACAAACATGACCATCCGGCCTGAGGATGTCGCTTTCCTGAAAGACGAGATTGCAAACTATGACATGGTCATGCTGCAGTTCGAGATCCCCATGGAGATCAATGTACTGGTTGCACAGTATGCTCACGCCAAAGGTGTGCCTGTCATGGTAAACCCGGCCCCCGCCGCCGAAATTCCTGAGTCCCTGCTGCAATGCACTTCCTGGATCTCACCCAATGAGCACGAAGCCGCGGCACTCACCGGCCGGAAGATCCGGGTGGATGACGGTCTGAATATGGAGGATGTGGAAGCCGCAGCTTCCATCCTGCGCAGCCGTGGTGTGGACCACGTCATGATTACGCTGGGCGATCATGGTGCGGCACTGATGGATGAGCACGGTCTAAGGCATCTGCCCTGTGTGCCGGATGTAGCCGTCGCAGACCCGACGTCTGCAGGAGACAGTTTTGTTGCCGCCTTCTGCACCGGTATCTGTGCAGGACTCACGCCGGTTGATGCCATGAACTTTGCACGCAATGCGGCTGCGATCACGGTATCACGCATGGGCGCACAGCCCAGTGAACCGACCCTGGAAGAAGTTCTGAACGCAATGCACGCAAACGGGAACCCGGATTTTCCCTTTTCCCGTCTGGACAGTCTCCGGTAAGTCACCGAAGCAGGAAAGGAGATCGGATCATGGATCATGAACTCTGCAAGGCAGCATTTGAACAGTTTACAAACACCGCCCTTGAGCAGGTCCGTCAATTCGCTGCACAGATGGATTATACGCAGTATCTGCCTGCTGCCCAGGTGATTCTGGACGCACAGGCACAGGGCAATCGCATTCATATCACAGGGATCGGAAAGCCGAGTCATGTCGCAAACTACATGGCTTCCCTGCTTTCTTCCACCGGAACACCGACGTATTTCCTGCATGGCACGGAAGCCGTGCATGGTTCGTGCGGACAGCTGGTGCCCGGTGATGTGGTTATCTGCATTTCCAATTCAGGCGAAACCGCTGAGCTGAAAGCGACCGTCACTGCCATCCGCCGGAATGGCTGCCGGGTCATTGCGGTAACGGGAAACCCGGACAGCTGGCTGAATCAGCAGGCAGAAGCTTCCATCTTTGCCGGTGTCAGGGAAGAAGGCGGACCGCTGAACCGTGCTCCGCGTGCATCCATTCTGGCAGAATGCATGGCACTTCAGGCATTGTCTGTAATCCTGCAGGTCAACCGCGGGATTGATCCGAAACAGTATGTTATGTGGCATCCGGGTGGCACGCTTGGCCATCTGAGAGAGAATGAAAAGTAACGGAGGGACGCAGTATGCTCAGATCGGGTTGCATTCATCCACAGATCATGGCTGCCCTGGCTCTGTGCGGGCATGGCGATAAGATTCTGATTGCCGACGGGAATTATCCTCTGGACGAGAAAACCGGGGACGCACAGAAAGTGTGGCTCGGTCTCACTGCCGGACAGCCCACCGTAACCGATGTGCTTGCCGCACTGCAGCAGGAGATCACGATCGAAGCGGCTACAGTCATGCAGCCGGACGGTGACCGGGATCCGGAGATTTTCGGTGAGTTTGAGACCATGCTCCCGGGCATCCGGCTGGACCGGCTGGACCGGTATGCTTTCTATGATGCCTGCTGTACGAAAGGCGTCAGGCTTGCCATCTCCACAGGTGAGAAACGAACCTTTGCCAATCTGCTCATTACCGTCGGCGTCGCCTGACAGAAAGAGAGACTGTTAGTTATGATTCTCGACCGTCTGGAGTATCTCGCACAGTATTCCGCACTTCATCCCGGGATTGAAAAGGCTGCCGCCTTCCTTGCCGCGACAGACCCGTATGCCCTGACAGGGGACCGGATTGAAATTGACGGAACTTCTGTTTATGCCTTTGTGCAGGACAATCGCCTCACCCGGACTGAAGAAGTCTATGAAGTACACGCAAAATATGCGGATATTCAGCTGGTGCTCGAAGGACATGAACGGTTCGGCTGGAGTGCAGACAAGGAGATTGCTGAAATTGACCCCGGCCGGGATATCGGATTCGGCCCGGCACAGACGCATCAATCCTTTGTGCTCTCAAAAGGTGAGTTCGTACTCTTCATGCCCGGCGAAGCGCATGCGCCCTGCCTGACTGCCGGTGCTGTGGGAGATCCTTGCAGGAAACTGGTAATCAAGATCCGGATGTGCTGATGCCTTCGGATCTGGGG
>ONWQ01000063.1 GCA_900321565.1 uncultured Eubacteriales bacterium | reverse complement strand
GCAGTGGATGGCAGAGAGTACGGGCATACCACGGTGTACGGCATGCGGTGGTGTGGTCAAGCCGGGTGTAGTGCTCTATGGTGAGGCACCGGACCGGTATGTGATGATGGGAGCAAGCCGGGAAATCTCAGAAGCAGATACGCTGATTGTTGCAGGCACAAGCCTGTCGGTGGAACCGGCTGCATCCCTGATCCGGCGGTTTCGTGGCAGAAACATGGTAGTCATCAATCGGGAGCCGGTCCCGGGTGAGGAAAATGCAGGACTGGTGATTCATGCACCGGTCGAGGATGTGTTTTCTGACATCCGGATCCCGTCCGCACTGCCGAAGCGCTCAGGGGAAGCAGAGCTCAGGGTCCGGCGGTACAGACCATGAATATTATCGTGGGCTGAGCGCGTCCAGAACCCAGACATGCCCGTCCGTTCGGAAACGCAGTGTCTGGTTCCAGGGCCGGGCCCATGGAATGGACAGATGGTTCAGCAGAGCGGTTGCCTGCGAAATATGATCCTGGATTCCCGTAACGACCACGAACTGTGGCTGGATGGCTGTCAGCAGTTCCGGCAGAATCGGTGCATACCCGTGATGCGGATGCTTCAGAAGATCCGCTTTCAGGCCGCAGGCTGGCGGGTCTGCAAGCAGTGCGGACTGTGCACGGTTTTCGATATCTCCGGTAAAGAGGAACGTTGCATCTCCGTAAGTCAAGCGCAGAATACCGCTCAGATCATTGACTGTGAAATCCGCTCCGGTGCGCTGGATCATGGTAAACAGCGCATCACCCAGAGAAAGCACATTACCGTCCGAAATGTATTCTATGCTGCCCCCTGTGCTGCGCACTGCCCGGGAAGCAAGCCGGATATGATAATTGCTGTTTTCATCAAAGCACAGAACCATACGTCCGAATGTATATCCCTGGGCACACAGTGCCGCAAACCCGCGCACATGGTCATCGTGCGGATGTGTGCAGAACGCGGTATCAATATGCGTGATCCCCATCGCCTGAAGTGCCGCACGCACACCATGGGATGCCATGTATTCGCTTCCTCCGTCAATCATCATGGTAGCATCACCCAGACGCAGAATGCAGGCATCACAACCGGCTATGGAAGGGAACACAATCTCCAGAACAGGCGTATCCGCATCAAGAAGGCGGCTGGCTTCCTCATCGGAAAGATCTTTGTACAGCGGACAGTCCGCCAGTGCGAGCAGGGGAAACAGCAGACAAAGGATCAGAAATGCAACAGAAAATTGCTTCATACACACCTCAGAAGAGCAGTGAAATCAGGTCATCCCCATTGCATCTTACCGGGAAGATGGCGTATCGTCAAGGCATAGCAGACTTTGTGTTTTTCTTGTCAAGATGTAGAAGTTATGCTATCATTTGACCAGCAAACGCAAATGCGAAGGAGGCCGGAGCGTGGGACAGAAAGTTCTTGTTGCCCTGGATCAGGGAACGACCAGTTCACGCGCTGTCGTTTTTGACCTGCAGGGGAATATGCTGGCAACCAGTGCGGAAGAGTTTCCGCAGATCTATCCTCAGCCCGGATGGGTTGAACATGATCCGAACCGCATTCTGGAAACCCAGGTGCGGTCTTTAAAGCGTGCTGTACGCTTTGCCGGTGTGGGGCCGGAGGATATAGCAGCGATCGGGATTACCAATCAGCGGGAAACCACACTGCTCTGGGAACGTGATACCGGACGTTGTGTAAGCAACGCGATCGTGTGGCAGTGCCGGCGTACGGCCGGGCTGGTAGACGAACTGGTTCAGCAGGGCATGAGTGATACGATCCGGGAAAAGACCGGACTGATACCGGATGCCTACTTCTCAGGCACGAAACTGCGCTGGATGCTGGACGCGACCGGACTGCAGAAAGAGGCTGAGGCAGGGAAACTGTGTTTCGGCACCATTGATTCTTTCCTGATCTGGCATATGGTTTCGGGACATCCGCATGTAACGGATGCGACCAATGCCGGACGTACCATGCTGTTTAACATCCATACTCAGGACTGGGACGATGAATTGCTGAAGGCACTGAATATCCCCCGGGCCTGCCTGCCCAGAGTGATTGACTCCTGTGGCTTGATCGGTACCCTGGATCCGGAGATTCTGGGTGCTGCGGTTCCGGTAGCGGCAGTACTGGGCGATCAGCATGCTTCCCTGTTCGGACAGACCTGCTTTGAGAACGGTTCGGTCAAGAACACCTATGGTACCGGCTGCTTCATGCTGATGAATACCGGGAATACGCCGGTAAAAAGCCGCAATGGTCTTCTGACGACCATGGCCTGGCGCATGAACGGTCAGCCGAGCTATGCCCTGGAAGGCAGTGTGTTCATGGGCGGTGCTACCATGCAGTGGCTGCGCGATGAAATGAAATTCGTCAAGCATGTGTCCGAGAGTGAAGAAATCGCTTCCTCGATCCCGGACACTGGCGGAGTATACCTGGTCCCTGCGTTCACCGGACTGGGTGCGCCCTGGTGGGACATGTACAGTCGCGGGACACTGGTCGGCATGACACGGGGAACCGGCAGGGCACAGATCGTACGCGCGGCACTGGAAGCAATCGCATACCAGACGTATGACCTGCTGCATGCCATGGTGGAGGACAGCGGAGTGCGGCCTTCCCAGATGCAGGTGGACGGCGGTGCGAGTGCGAACGGCTTCCTGATGCAGTTTGAGGCTGATATCATGGGTATCCCGGTTGTAAGACCGCACGTGCTTGAAACAACGGCCATGGGTGCCGCACTGATGGCTGGCCTGGCTGTAGGCGTATATGCGGACACGAGTGCGCTGAAACAGCTCTGGAAACAGGACCTGGTGTTTGAACCACGGATGTCGGCGGAACAGAGGGAACAACTGCTTCATGGCTGGCATCGTGCGGTGGATCGCAGCCGCGACTGGATTGAACATTGAAGCTGACCCGGTAAAAACAAGAGGAAGAAGAGGAGATGGAAGGCTTGACTTACATTATTGTGATTGGTGCTGGTGTAATCGGGTGCAGTGTGGCACGCGCATTAAGCCGCTATCAGGCAAGCATCAAAGTGCTTGAAAGAGCCTATGATGTTGCGGAAGGTTCCAGCAAAGCCAACAGCGGGATTGTGCATGCAGGGTATGATGCAGTCCCCGGAACTCAGAAAGCAAGGCTGAATGTAATGGGTGCAGCCATGTATCCGGCACTGTGTGAGGAGCTTGGCGTGCCGTATAAGAAGAATGGTGCGCTGGTGGTTGCGTTCTCTGAATCAGATCGTGGAACACTGGAAAAGCTTCTGCAGCAGGGCCTGGACAATGGTGTGGAAGGCCTTGAGATCCTGGAAAAGGACGCTCTGCGTGCCATGGAACCGGAGATCTCTGATCAGGCGGTTGCAGCTCTGCATGTGCCTACCAGCGGGATTGTCAGCCCGTATGAAATGACCTATGCACTGGCAGACCATGCCGCGATCAATGGTGTGGAGTTTGCGCTGAATACGGCAGTGGAGTCTGTGAGCTATGAGGATGGCATCTGGCATGTCAGAACAGATCACGGGGAGGAAACCTGCCGGATCCTGGTCAACTGTGCAGGATATGACAGTGGACGTCTGCATGAGGCAATGGGTGGTGAGCCGATGGAGATCGTGCATCGCCGCGGCCAGTATTATATTCTGGACCACCCGGATCATATGCCCTTCACGCATACCATGTTCCAGTGCCCGACCAAGATGGGCAAGGGCATTCTGGTAGCGCCGACGGTGCATGAGAATGTACTGCTTGGGCCGACTGCGGAAGATATTGATGATCCGCTGGATACGGAAACAACCTCTGACGGGCTTGCGGAAGTGATCAGGGTCGCAGCGCTGACCTGGCCGAAAATCAGTGTCCGTACAGCCGTGACCAACTTCTCGGGTGTCCGTGCGCATGCGACGGGCGGTGATTTTGTGGTCGGTGCGGTCGGAAACGGAAAACACGCCTATGAAGCTGCCGGCATGGAAAGCCCGGGTCTGTCCGCAGCACCTGCTGTAGGTGAAGTCCTGTCTGAACAGATCGCCTCCGGGGAAGGTCTTGCCCGCAAGACTGAATGGAAACCCATGCAGAAGAAGTCCAAGCCGTTCAATGAAATGAATGCGCAGGAGCGTACTGAAGCTGTAAAGGAAAAACCGCTGCACGGAAACATCATCTGCCGTTGCGAAGTGGTGACTGAACAGGAAATCCGTGAAGCAATCCGGCGTCCGGTCGGCGCAACGACGATCGATGGTGTCAAGCGTCGTACGCGTGCCGGTATGGGTCGCTGCCAGGGCGGCTTCTGCTCGCCAAGAGTAGCAGAGATCCTTGCAGAAGAACTGCATGTGGATATGACGGAGATCAGAAAGGGTGCGCCGGGCAGTGAACTGCTGGTCGGAACAATCCATGAAGCCATGAAAGGGGAGGCCTGAGAAGATGCGTAGTAAGAAGGAACTGGTCATCATCGGAGGCGGTCCTGCCGGCCTGGCTGCAGCGATTGCAGCATGGGAAGATGGCATCAGGGATATGATTGTCCTGGAACGTGAACATCATGCAGGCGGTATTCTGCGGCAGTGCATTCATAATGGTTTTGGTCTTCATCGTTTTGGTGAAGAACTGACCGGGCCGGAGTATGCACAGCGTGATATAGACCGGGCGAAGGAACTGGGAATACCGGTACGCTGCGATACAACCGTTCTCTCGCTGAGTGAAGACCGTGTGGTTTCCTGTGTATCGCAGGAGAATGGATATGAAGAGATTGAGGCTGGTGCCGTGATCCTGGCCATGGGCTGCCGCGAACGCCCCCGGGGCGCACTGGGAACACCAGGCACACGCTGCGCCGGTATCTATACGGCAGGCACAGCACAGCGCTTTGTGAACCTGGAAGGGTTTATGCCAGGAAAGAAAGTGGTTATCCTCGGCAGTGGCGACATCGGGCTGATCATGGCACGCAGAATGACACTGCAGGGTGCAAAGGTACTGGCCTGCGTTGAACTGATGCCCTTCTCTTCCGGACTGAACCGGAATATCGTGCAGTGTCTTCAGGATTATAATATTCCCCTGTTTCTTTCGCATACCGTAACCCGGGTCGATGGACGCGACCGGCTGACCGGTGTCGCGGTTTCCGAAGTTGGTCCGGACCGCAAACCGATCCCCGGTACTGAGCAGTATTTCGAGTGTGATACGCTGCTGCTCTCTGTTGGCCTGATCCCGGAAAACGAACTTAGCCGGACAGCTCATGTGCAGCTGAGCCCTGTGACCAGTGGCGCAGTTGTGGATGACAGCCTGCAGACCAGTGTGCCTGGTATCTTTGCCTGCGGTAATGTACTGCATGTACATGACCTTGTTGACTTTGTGTCGGAAGAGAGCTTCCGGGCCGGTCATGCAGCAGCTGCGTTTGTGCGTGGCAATCTCAAGAGCGGAAAGACCGTACGCGTACAGGACGGCAAGGGCGTGCGGGGAACCGTACCACAGACACTGCGTACGGACACAGGCGAGAATGTGCGTCTGATGTTCCGTCCGGATGCGGTCTATAAGAATGCTGCAGTACGTGTATTGTGCGGTGACCGTGAGGTTGCCAAGCGTAAGCAGATGATTTTCACACCGGGTGAAATGGCTGTTGTGGATCTGAAAGCGGACGTGGTAGCCGGTCTGGATCAGGATATAACCGTGGAGGTGGGCTGAAATGACGGAAGAACGTGTCATTACCTGCATTAACTGCCCAATGGGTTGCCGCATGACGGTGACTCTGGAAGATGGTGCTGTGGTGAAAGTAACCGGAAATACATGCAAGCGCGGAGATACCTACGCGCATCAGGAATGCACCATGCCGGTACGCATGGTCACGGCAGTCGTGCCGGTGGAAGGCTCCAGAATGCCCTTGTCGGTGAAAACAAAAAGCCCGATCCCGAAGGCAATGATCCCCAAGTGCATGGAAGAACTCGCCAATGTCAGACTGACGGCCCCGGTTCAGGCCGGACAGACCGTAGTGGCTGATGTATGCGGAACGGGCATTGATGTGATTGCTACACGCAGTATTGCCTGAGAATATGAATGGAAAGGCCTTTCGGTGGTCAGCACCGGAAGGCCTTTTTCTGACTTCGAACGGAAACGTTTAATGTGTCTTCGCGTGCTGTGGAGACATCTGGGCCAGAATTCCGTTGCTTCTGAGTGCCGGGAGCACGGCGTGATAAAAAACAGGAGCCGCAATAATGGCAACACCGGCATTGATCAGGGAAGGTACCAGCTTACTGACCATGGTTGCCCAGACCGCATCCGCAGGGTAGCCATAGACAAAGCTGTTATAGACATATGTTTTGAGCATGTACAGCAGAACATAGACCAGCGCACCGGCAATGCTTGCCAGCAGTGTACGGTCAAACTTTCCGGACCGGCTGTGCGGGTGATGGAAGATACGTCCGCAGAGGTAAGCCATAATGAACTTGCTGACGAACGTAATCAGTGAATTGATGGTGTCATATCCATTGAAAGCATCATATAAACCGGAACCCAGGCCGGCTGCAAGACCGCCGGGTACCGGGCCGAGCAGCATGCCGCTGAGCAGGCAGACAGCATTGGCGAAGTGCACTTTTGAGCCCAGCAGGGGAAAACGGAAAAGGGTAACCACATAGACCATGGCGGCCATGACACCGATAAAGGTGATACTGACAATGCTCAGGGATCTGGATTTCATGGGAAACCTCCTTTGTTGCGGAATGATACCGCAGGCCTGATATTTTTGACACAGAATCATATTGACGTCAGGCTGTGATAGACTATATACTGTTTTTGAACTGATCAAAAGTACCAGATAAGGAGAAAATAATCAGGCCAGATGAGCACGAAAAAACCAGCTTACCTCAGGCTGTATGAGGGAATCCGCGAAGAGATTGTAAGTGGCGGGTATGCTTTCGGAACCCGTCTGCCTTCCAGACGGCAGATTGCGCATGAGCGCGGGCTGAGTGTTATGACCGTGGAACACAGTATGGAACTGCTGTGCCAGGAGGGGTATGCGGAAGCACGTCCACGAAGCGGGTACTATGTCATTTACAGGGAAGCAGACAGTTTTGTTCCGGCAAGCACACCAGTGCCTGCAGTGCGGCACGGGAGCATGGATACAGCAGAGAGTTTTCCGTTTTCAGTTATGACCCGGGTTATGCGCCGTGTAATGACCGAGTATGGCGAGGAAGCGATTCTCCGGAAGTCCCCGAATCAGGGATGTGACCGGCTCCGCCTTGCGATTGCACATTATCTTGGCCGCAACCGTGGAATTCGGGTGAACAGCAGCCAGGTAATGATTGGTTCCGGTGCTGAATACCTGTATGGCCTGGTTGTCGAAATGCTGGGAGCAGAGCGCATATATGCCATGGAATCACCGTCGTATGCCAAGATTGCACAGGTGTATCAGGCCAAGGGGGTGCGATGTGAGCTTTTGCCGCTGGGTGCAGATGGGATCGTGAGCCAGGCATTATGGTCAACCGATGCGTCTGTACTGCATATAACTCCGTTTCGCAGTTTTCCAAGCGGTGTTACGGCTTCCGCATCCAAGCGCAGGGAATACCTTCGCTGGGCTGGCCAGGGTGACAGGTATCTGGTGGAAGATGACTTTGAATCGGAGTTTTCCCTTCTGCGCAAGCCGGAAGACACAGTCTTCGCGCTTTCGGACCGGGGAAATGTGGTGTATCTGAATACGTTTTCCCGGACGATCTCACCGGCACTGCGTGTCGGATATATGGTGCTTCCTGAAGAACTGAT
>ONWQ01000347.1 GCA_900321565.1 uncultured Eubacteriales bacterium | reverse complement strand
TCAATAAACATCTGCACTGCCGGAGAGAAGACTTGGTATTTCTTCCAGATCAGATACCCGTCTGGTTTCATTTGCGGGTGAATCGGCAGCATACAGAGACGGCTGTTGCCGGTTGTATTAATCAGCTTCTCAAAACAAACGGCATAGCCAAGACCATCCTCCACAAGCAGAGAGGCATTGTAGACCAGGTTGTAGGTCGCAATCACATTTAATACAGACAGTTCTTCCGAACCGGCAAAGTAAGGCTCGGCAGCTCTTGAGACAATAAGCGGCAGCCCCTTCAGGTCCGCCAGACGGATCACTTCTTTTTCCGCCAGTGGACAGTCCTTTGGCATCAGCAGCCCGAAGCAGTCTTCTGAGGGAAGCGCGATGGACTGATACAGCAGATGATCCACCTGTGTAAAAATCACGGCAAAGTCAATGAGCCCGTTGTTCAGCTCATCCATCAGATCCCGTGTGTCCCCACTGGTGATATGGAAACGGATATCCGGGTGTTCCTCCGCCAGATGGGCTGCGGTGCGTGACAGATAATGAAAAGACCAGGCTTCCCCGGCTCCGATCCGCACCGATCCGGAGATATGGCGTTTGATCTGGGAAATTTCATCCTCTGTCATCTGCATGAGGTGAACCATTTCTTCCGCCCGCCTCCTGAGTACTATGCCTTCTTCCGTCAGGGTGATCTTTCGGTTTCCGCGCACAAAAAGCGCCGCACCAAGCTCGTCCTCCAGTTCCTTCATCTGCCATGACAGCGAGGGCTGGGCGACATGGAGCGATTGTGCTGCCGCAGAGATGGTCCCTTCTCTGACGACTGCGAGATAATACTGCATCGCGCGAAGATCCATATGGTCTCTCATCCTTTCTTCCTATGCAATTTTAGCATGGGAAGGCATAGAAAACAAATATTGGTCTATAGGAGCAAGGACGTTTATAATGATCATTGAAAATATCAGGAAAACAGGGCGATGATCACCCAGGGAGGTTGAGCGTATGGCATTACTGCAGATGGAATTCAGGTCTGAAACGCTGAAGAGAACAGTCCCGGTAAACATCATTCTTCCGATAGAGAAGTTCAGAGGACCCTATCCGACCCTGTACCTCCTTCATGGTCTTACAGATAACTGCAATGGCTGGCTCAGCTATACCAGAATCCGTCTGTGGGCGGAGGACAGCGGGCTTGCGGTTGTCATGCCATCCGGTGAGAATTCCTTTTACATGGACATTCTCGTGAAGGACGGCTGCCTGGGTGATTTCGGCGAATATATCGGGCGGGAACTCGTGGAAGTGACACGGGAAATGTTTCCTCTTTCCCACCGGCGCGAGGATACCTTCCTGGCCGGTCTGTCCATGGGCGGCTTCGGAGCCTGCCGGAACGCCCTGAAGTATTCGGACACCTTTGGCAAGGCGGCCATCCTTTCCGGCGCGCTGCATTTTTATGAGTATCCTGTCGACTGGGTGGAAACCCAGGGGAACATCCTCGGGGAGGCCCGGAACTTCGGCAATCTGGAAGAAACAAGAAATACGGACCGGAATCCCCGTTATCTGATCCACGCATTGCAGGACGATCCCACCAGACAATTCCCCGCATTCTATATCGCCTGCGGGCTCCAGGATCATCTGCTGGAGGCCAACCGATCGATCGCGAAAGCACTCTCGGAAGCTGGCGCCGATGTCACCTATGAAGAGGGTGAGGGCGTCCACGACTGGTATTTCTGGGATGCGTATATCCAGCGTGTTCTGAAATGGCTGGACTATTCAGCAGAAAAAAAGGCGTGAAAACAAAGCTGAGGATCGTGTCCAGCACCAGAAGGCCGATCGCAAAAACACAGAGAAGCTGATCGCAGAGTGCCGGAAAAAACAGCTTGCACGGTTGCATGAATCACAGGCCTGTATCGACAGGCTGGACTATCTGAGCTATCAGCTTGGAAAAGGTAAGGAGCTGCCCACATGAAAAAAAGCAGTTTGAGCATTGCGGTGCTGGTCATGATTTTATGCCTTCTTCTGCCAGGTATGGCAGTCAATCAGGCAAACGGAGGGGAAGCTATACCCGTATATACATATATCACGCAGGAAATATGGGTCCAGAACGGTGACTTCAGCATCTACGGGATTGCCTATGTACCGGAAACCGAAGGAAAAGTGCCGTTGGTGATTTTTTCCCATGAGCTGGGCAATGACCATACGTCCGGTGAACGATATGCGCAAAGGCTTGCAGCGGCAGGATACGCCGCCTATGTCTTTGATTTCTGCGGTGGTACCGTCGGTGGGAACAAAAGCAGCGGAAGCAACAAGGGTATGTCGATCCTGACTGAGGCTTCCGACCTCGAGGCAGTACTGGAAGCTGCCAAATCATGGGACTTTGTGGATGACGGCAGGATCGTCCTCCTCGGGGGCAGCATGGGCGGGCTTGTTACAACGGTCGTCGGCAGCGGACATCAGGAGGAAATCGCGGGAATGATCCTGATGTATCCGGCCCTGTCCGCAAAGGCTGACAGCGGGGCAGAACGGTATGCGACGGAGGACGAAATCCCGGAAGATGTCAGTCTGTTTGGCGGATGGATTCATGTGGGAAAAAACTACATTACTGACTTGCGGAAGACCGATTTTGACCAGCTGCTTTCTTCGTATCGGGGACATGTACTGCTTCTCCATGGCGACCATGACGGTACCGTTCCCATCTCCTGGTCGGAGAATGCAAAAGAGATTATCCCGGACTGCGAGTTTCATGTGATCAAAAACGGCGGGCATGAATTCTTCGGTCAGCCTTTTGAAGACGCGATGTCGTATATTCTGCCATATCTGGATACACAGCTGAATCATGAAAAAGCGGAAAGTGCGGAGAATGAAATGCTGCTCCGGATGCAGATCGGGGATACGGAAGTTACCGTTGACTGGGAAGCCAATGAATCCGTGGAAGCACTGAAGACTCTGTGCCAGAATGGACCGTTGACGATTCAGATGTCCATGTATGGCGGATTTGAGCAGGTCGGTCCTATCGGACAGAGCCTTCCCAGGAATGACTGCCAGACGACGACACAGGCCGGGGATATTGTCCTGTACTCCGGAAGCCAGATCGTTGTTTTCTATGGATCAAACGCCTGGTCCTATACCAGACTCGGTCATATCCGAGACAAATCTGCGCAGGAAATGGCGGAACTGTTAAGCAATGGCGATGTTCTAATGACGATCTGGTGCGACTGATCCGGAAACGAACAGACCTGCAGTCTGGCGAATAAGCATAAGACTGCAGGTCTTTTGCATCACTGATAGCAGTTATGCTTTTGCCGGTGTGAACGAGTAAGCGAGCGGTTTTTTCATGGTCAGGTTATGTGTTCGTGATAGGGTTCGACACATTCTTACTATCATCCTTTCACGCTTCCGGCGGTCAGTCCCTGAATAAAGAACTTCTGACAGAGTATAAAAATCAATACAACAGGTATCAGTGATAACACGGACATTGAAAACACATACCCCCACTGAGTGAACTGATGCTGACCAAAAAAGCCGGCAATGGCAATGGGCAGAGTTCGTTTGCTGTTGTCATTGATGACCGTGTTGGCCCAGGGGTATTCCTCCCAGGCGGTCAGAAAATTGAAAATACTGACAGAAGCGATGGCCGGCGAAGCAAGAGGTGTGGCAATCCTGATATAGACAGTCCATACATCTGCGCCGTCAATCCAGGCAGCTTCCATAATTTCATCAGGTATATTCTCCATGAATCCCTTGATCATGAATGTAGTGAAGGGGATAACCCAGGCCACATAGAAGGGAATCAGTCCCCATAGCACATTCACCATACCCAGCATGGTTGCCAGTTCGAACTGGGGTACAATCATGGTAGTACCGGGAATGATCATGGTGATGATAATAAACGCAAACAGAAGCCTTGTTGGCCTTGACTGGAATTTTCCAAGAACAAAGGCCATGGCTGATCCTGTAAGCGCGGCCAGTACAATGGTAGAAACGGACACAAGCACAGAATTGAGAAAATTCAGATAAAACTTGCTCTGATGAAGAATATATTCATAGTTCTCCAGAGTCAGTGCTTCCCACCTGGGAAAGAAGCGGGGCGGATACTCATAAAGCGCACCATTGGGCCGCAGTGATGTTGAGATCATGTAGACCATAGGCAGCGTGAAGATGACTGTCCCGATGGCCAGAAGCAGGTACCGGAGGACAGCTGAATGGAAGTTTGCGACACTTTTGCTTTTCATGCGCAGTTCTCCTTATACGTCCCGGTTCCGCATCATACGGAACTGAACAATGGCCAGGAGCCCGAGAGAAAGGGCCATGACAAAACTGAGAGCAGCGGCATATCCGAATCGGCCTGTACTGAATGCCTTGTAATACATCCAGGTCAGCAGAGTATCTGTCTGATGGGCAGGTCTGCCGCCGGTGATCATCTTGATGGAAGTAAAGACGTTGAAACCGCCAATGGTCAGTTCGATCAGGGCAAACAGAATCGTGCCACGTATGGCGGGAATCGTGATGTTGACAAACTTCTTCCATGCACTGCAGCCGTCCATCTCGGCGGCTTCATACAGTTCTGCGGGTACCTGCTGTAAGGCTGCCAGAAAAATGACCATGTTCCACCCGATACCCTTCCAGATACCAAGAATCATGGCAACAGACAGTCCACTCCAGCGCGTGTCCAGCCAGCGGACATTGCCGGATGTTATGCCCAGGATTTTCCAGAGGAAATAATTGAGCAGGCCTTCTGTATTGAAAACATAGCGGAAAACCAGGGAAGCGATCACCCATGAGGTGACTACAGGCAGGTAATTGATCACCCGGAAGGTCACACTGAATCGCCGGATTCCATTGAGCAGAATGGCAATGAAAAGCCCCAGCGCCATCTGTCCCGGTACGGTGACGAGCGTATAGACTATACTGTTGGCAAAAACAGTCCAGAATGTTGTGTCCCCGAACACTTCACGGTAGTTTGTGAGACCCGTGTATGGCTGGACAAGCATGGAGGCAAAGCTCATATCGCACAGGCTCATCCAGAAAAGGCGGACGATCGGATAGATTGTGAACATACCGAAGACAAGCAATCCTGGCAAGATCAGCCCGACGATCTGCAGCCGGTTGATACGGGATTTTGTGATCATATACCTACGCCCCCAGACCGGCAGCGGAGCAGAATGATTCCTGCTCCGCTGCCTAAAGATTGTTACTTCAGAAGCAGATCCCAGGCTGCTGCCAGTTCGTCCATGGCTTCCTGTGCAGTTTTTTCACCGGAGACAACGGCATGCATGGCTACCTGCAGTTCGTTGTCCATTTCACTCCATGCGGCGACTGTAGGACGGGCTCTGGCGGTCTGGATGGCGTCAATGAAAGGCGCATAATCTGCAGCCTTCACAGTATCGCTCTCCAGAGCTGCCTTGTTTACGGGAATCTGGCCACACTTGGCCATCTCTGTCTCAGCATACTCACTGGTCATGAACTGCATGAATTTCCATGCGGCTTCTTTGCTGGCAGTATTGAACATGGCGATATCCTCACCACCCAGCACGGAAATGCTTCCGCCTTCACCTGCCGGGAGGGGCGCTGTGCCATAGCTCACATCAGGATAAGCACCGGCCAGTTCAGCAGACTTCCAGGGCCCTTCCAGCATCATGGCATAGCGACCGGTACCGAAACCATCGGTCATGGGAATATCCCCGGCATTGAAACCGGTGATAGCACCCGCCTTCACGAGTTCTGCAAAGGTCTCAACAGCCTTTACAGTGGCCGGACTGTTGATATACCCGGTGGCTTTGGTCTGTTCCTCATTGGTCAGGCTGCCGCCGAAGCTCCAGATCAAAGGACAGATATTCCAACCGGCCAGAGCAGGCTCATTCCATCCCCAGACCTGCTGGCCATCGGCATTCTCACCGGACAGTTTCTTTACAGTCTCAACCCATTCATCCATGGTCGAGGGTGCTTTTACGTCGGCAGCTTCCAGCATGGCAGTGTTGTAGAATACAATTTTGCTGTTGGTGTTCAGTGCCAGAGCATAGGAGTGACCGCCGATTCGGGTTGTGGACATGGCACTGTCCAGAAGCCGGCCACTGACGTCTGTGAAGTCAGGCATTTCCTCATCCAGAGCAACCAGAATACCCATCTTCTGGAACTCAGGCAGCCAGGCAATATCGCAGCGGGCAACATCCGGCAGAGCATTGGAATTGGCGCTGACCAGGATCTTGTCGTGGAGCTCGGCCCACTCGTGGGATACTGCGTTCACTTTGATACCGGGGTTTTCTGCTTCAAAAGCAGGGATCAGCACATTCATCAGAGTCTCATTCTCTGCGGACTGAGCGCTGTAATGATGCCAGAAACTGATGGTTACAGTCGTATCTTCGGCAACTGCCGGGCAGACTGACATGACCATTATGCAGGCAAGCATGACAGCCAGGAATCGTGTGAAGGTATGCATGTTTTTTTCCTCCTTAAGGCTTTTCTATGATCTTTACGGAATACGGTGGAATGTGCACAGGTTCCCCCGCTTCCGTCAGGTCCAGAGTTTGAAGTGTGTTGCCGGTATTAAAAACGGCAAGTATGGCATCCCGGCCCTTTTCGCGTTTCATGGCAAACAGGGTTCCCTCAGCAATCAGTACATGGTATGTACCGGTCCGGAGGCATTCATGCCTTTTCCGAAGCCGGATCAGAGCTTTCTGCCACTGATGCAGTTCTCTGTTGGGTGTATCCCATGCCATACCGCCTCTGCATCCCGGATCATTTTCACCGGTCATGCCCAGCTCGTCCCCATAATATATGGCAGGTGCGCCGGGAAATAACAGCTGGAAGGCCATGGCAAGCCGCAACCGCCAGATTTCTCCGTTCGCTTCTGTCAGAAAGCGTGCGGTATCATGACTGCCCAGCAGGTTGTACATAGACAGACTGATTTCATCAGGATACCGTATCAGCATGCTGTTTATGCGATCTGTGAACCCAGAGGCATCGATCGATCCTTTGGCAAAGAAATCGATCACAGCATCCCTGAACAGATAATTCATGGCACAGTCAAATCCGTCCGGTCCCAACAGACGGGTGGCATCGCCCCAGGTTTCGGCCAGAAACAGTGCATCAGGAAACGCCTGCTTAACAGCCTCACGCCATCCGGTGACAGCGTGACGGTCCAGCTCATCCGCCACATCAAAGCGCCATCCGTCAATATGCGCATGTTCAAGCCAGTACAGCAGTACATCCTGGACGAAACTTCTCACTTCCGGGTTGGCGCCGTTCAGACGTGGCATGTATGGATAATCCCCGACGCACTCGTAACAGCATGGATCGATTCGTACAGGATACTGTTTGGGATAAAACCAGTCACGATACCGGCTGTTTTCTCCCTTTTCCATAAGGTCCATAAACGGAGCAAAGTGAATTCCCACATGATTGAAAACACCGTCCAGGATTACACGGATGCCGATGCTGTGGGCTTTTTCCACAAGCTCGGTCAGGTCAGGTTCCGTTCCGAACATGGGATCGATCTTGAAATAGTCTGTGGTGGCATATTTATGATTGAAGTCACCAAGAAAAACAGGGTTCAGGTAGATGCATTCAATGCCCAGGTCCTGAAGGTATGGCAGTCGTTCAATCACGCCCCGCAGATTGCCGCCCAGGTAGTTTTCCCGGGTTGGTGCCGCGTTCCATGCTTCAAAGGGACCGCTCCCGTTTCCGGATTTTGCAAAGCGTTCCGGGAAAATCTGATAATAAATACATCCCTGACTCCAGGAGGGTATGCGCAGTACATCCGTTGAATTGATCTGAAGGATTTCAAAACTGCCGTCCCGGCTTTCATTTTCATGAAAACCACAGGCGTTATACCAGACCTGTACACCCGACTGGTCTGTCAGACGAAAGCCATATTTGATGTAATGCGCTTCCCCGTCAAAAGCAATCTCTGCTGACCATCTGGCGATGTGTCTGTTGCTCAGGTCGATATGCATAGACACAGTATGCTTTTTCTCAGGGATCGAACGGTGCCACCATACCAGATCGCAGCAAGCCAGATCCCCGGCGGCAGCTTCCAGAATACACCGGACACGGTGCCGTGCAAGCGCTTGCATAAATGGGTAAAAAGAAAGGTGCCTTACGGCAGACGTGTTCACTCAGTTCGCCTTCCTCTCAGATGAAGCTCTGATCACCAGATTTGCAGACAGCATAATCTGCTGGTTCCCGACCTTGTTTTCAATGCGCCGGAACAGAAGCTGGGCGGACTGTTCACCCAGCATGGCGGTATCGATATCCACAATGGTCAGCGGTGGGTCCATATATTCAGCAAGGGGATAGTTATCAAAAGCAACAATGCCGATATCCTGTGGCACAGACAGGTGCATTTCCCTGCAGGCTTTCAGCAGGCCAAAAGCCGCCAGATTGTCATTACACACAAAGGCATCCGCATGCTTTTCATTCTGAAGCTCCGTCATGGCTACCATATATGCGTTTTCTGATGTCCCGTCCGTATTCAGAATGGTTTCCGCACCCGTATTTGCATTCTGGTACCCGCGGATGCGTCGCTTGGTAAACCCGCGTTTCTGATAGCCGCCCAAATAGGCGATCTGCTGATAGCCCATTTTTTTCAGGTGCTGAACAGCCATTTCGGCACCCTGCTCATTATTATTGTCCACCCAGCAGGTTTCACTGCGGAGCGTGTCCGGCGTGCCGAGTACCACATAGGGAAAATCGCCGATGGTCTCCATCAGGGCAGGTTTCACGGTGGTGGGCGGGAGAATCAGCCCGTCCACTTTCCGCTCTTTCATCAGGTTTTCCACGGTTCCGCCCCGGCTCTGTGCGCCATTGGCAATGATCACCTGATAACCTCTGGCCTGGGCTACTTTTTCTATGGCGAATAAGCTGCGGCTGAAGAAAACGTTACTGAATGCCTCGGCGTCCCGGGCATTGACAACCACACCGATGGCACCACTGAGACCGCTTGCCAGGCTGCGCGCAAGAGAATTGGGATGATAATCCAGCTGTCGCATGGCAGCATACACCCGTTCCTTGGTATCGGGAGTAATGGTGGCTTTTCCGTTGATGACCCGGGAGACAGTGGACGAATTGACACCTGCCAGTTTGGCTACGTCATGGATTGTAACAGCCATTCTTCATCCACTCCTTTTCATAGAACGTGCAACCGCTTGCATGACCCATTGTAAATCCTGTTCAGAGGTTTGTCAATAGATGCAGTATGCAGACCGGAAACATTTTGTCCTGCATGGGGAAAACAGTCTGCTGTCATATTCCGGGAAATACCCGGAATGAACTGCCGGGGAGTGGATTCTCTGCCGGCAAAGCGATAGAATAACGGCTGCCCGTGGATACTTCAGGGTAGTATCATGATGGCAAAAATACCAGACACAGGCATGTCAGAATATGGTGATTGGACACATGAAAGCGTTTTATCATCTTCCCGGGTTATTTGAGTTCTATGATTTCTACAGGGTTTTCCTGCCGCTGTTCCGTGCACACAGGGAATACTTTTATGACTGGTGCGACATCGGCTCCATTTATGGTGCGCCTGCTGACTGCATCTGGGGCGGCGGCCGTGTCGGATTCGGTGAAGAACGCCCGGAAGAGGTCGCAGCCCTGATGCGGGAGTATGCAGTTTCAGCACGCCTTACCTTCAGCAATTCCCTGCTCAGGGCGGAGCATCTTACGGACAGGAAATGTAATGCGCTGTGTGCGCTGTTTGAAAAAAGCGGAACACAGG
>ONWQ01000005.1 GCA_900321565.1 uncultured Eubacteriales bacterium | reverse complement strand
GGAACGCCAGCTGGAAGCACCACTGGGTGAGGAAACAGCCACTGCATTACAGGAAACCCTGAAGGCACTCCGTGAGGCTGAGGAGGCTGCGCAGACGAATGAATGAAATGCGTCTGAAGGGGTATCTGGGTATGAGCATGCGCATGGGCAGTATTGCCTATGGCGAAGGCAAATGTATGAGTTTGCTCAGAAAATCACAGTGTGCATTGCTTCTGCTGGATGAACAGGCCTCAGAAAATACGAAGGATATGTACAGGAATGCATGCGCATTCCGCAAAGTACCGTATGCTGTTTTACCAGCCGGATTGATTTCCGGTGCGATCGGCCGTGCCTGCATGGCTGTGGCCCTGCCGGACGGCGGACTGACAGGAAAAGTGCTGGAACAGCTGCAGGATTATTATGCATTTCATGTTCCTCAGGACATGGATAAAAATGACAGACAGTGATGTCGGGGGTGCAAGCGTCGAATGGCGAAACTGAATCTGAAGGATGCAACAAAAGAATTGGCAACAGAAGCGGGTAATGCTCTGAATGAGGCAATTCAGTTGCACAAGACAGCAGATGGGCTGATGGCTCAGCTCAGAGATATGGAAAAGCGTCTGATTCGTCAGCGTGAAGAAGCTGCAGCGCAGCAAAAACGTGAAGAAGAACAGCGCGCCATGTCTTCACATTCCAGGGCCTACACCTCCGAGAGCGGCTTTGTTACGGAAGAGGTGCCGGTAAAGACGGAGGTTTCCGCACCTGCGGACTCTGCGAACGAAGCAGTTGCAGAAGTTCCTGCAGAAGCGGTTGCGGCAGCGCCTGAGAAGGTTGAAAATCCTGCAGTTGCCAGGCAGGAAGAGGCGCCCGCTGCCCGGGAGCCCCAGCCAGCTCCGGAACATCAGGAAAAGGAAGAAAGTGTCCGGAAACCTGTGGAGCAGACGCCTGAAGCTGAAAAGGCTGATAAACCGGTTGCTGCAGAGCCTCAGAAACCGCAGACGGTCGCAAAACAACCGCAGCAGAAACCGGCTGTGTCCCAGAAGCAGGAAGAAGCCAAACCGGCTGCCAGAAAGCCTGAACAGCCCAAGACAGCTGAGGTACCGGCAGAGCCGGTCAAGGCCGAACAGCCCAAGGCTGAACCGAAAAAGCCGGAAGCGCCCAAGCCGGAACCTGTCAGAGAAGCACCCAAGGCAGACAAACCGAAGCGGCCTGCGATCGGGCAGATCATCTCCCGTCCGGGAGATCCTGTTCCTCAGCAGAAGCCGGTCGGGCTGGCACCGAACGTCATCCGTGTAGCGAAGCCGGCGGAACCCCGGCCTCAGCAGAGACCACAGCAGGGAAACCGTCCGCAGGGCACATACGGACAGGGACCGCAGGCACGTCCTGGCAATGCACCGTTCAACAGGCCAGGTCAGCCGCAGCGGCCTCAGAATGCACAGGGAGCTGGCCCCTATGGCCGTGCACCCCAGGGCCAGCCGCGCCCGCAGGGCCAGTTCGGCAGGCCGGCACCCGGAGCCGGGAACGCGCAGCGTCCTCAGCAGGGTGGTACGTTCGGCGGCAACCGGAATGCACAGGCGGGTGGTGGCAGTTTTGGCCAGTCCCGTCCCGGCGGCAATCGTCCGAGCAGGAATCGCGTACCGGAAATGGTTCCGACCATGGAAAAGGAACGTGTTTCCAATTATGATCCGAACAAGAAGAACTATGTCCGGCAGCATGATCCGGAACATATTTCCAGAAACCGCAAGCAGGAAGCCAAGAATAACTTCAACGGCTATGATGATGATGTCATCCGCGGCGGACGCAAGGCACGCAAAAAGCCGTCCGTGCAGCAGACCATGGCACCGATCAAGATTGAGACCGCTTATATGTCCGGTGACATGATCACCGTCCGCGATCTGACAGAACGTATCGGTAAGACGGCAGGCGAGATCATCAAACAGCTCATGATCCTGGGCAATATGGCTACGATCAACTCGGAGATCGATTTTGATACCGCTTCCCTGGTCTGCCAGGAGTTTGGGATCACACTTGAAAAGAAAGCTGAAAAAACAGCCGAAGATCAGCTGGTTGAGGAGAACTTTGAAGATGATGAGGATAATCTCATCAGCCGTCCTCCGGTGGTTACCATTATGGGCCATGTCGACCATGGCAAGACAAGCCTTCTGGACTACATCCGCAAGAGCCGCGTGACAGCCAGCGAGGCTGGTGGCATTACCCAGCATATCGGTGCATACACCGTCAAGGTGGATGACCGTCAGATCACTTTCCTGGATACGCCTGGCCATGAAGCGTTCACAGCCATGCGCGCCCGCGGCGCCCAGGCAACCGATATTGCGGTGCTCGTGGTTGCAGCAGACGACTCTGTCATGCCGCAGACCGTGGAAGCGATCAATCATGCCAAGGCAGCCGATGTACCGATGATTGTTGCCATCAATAAGATGGACAAGCCCGCGGCGGATCCGGAACGCGTCAAGCAGGATCTGACCAAGTATGATGTGGTCTGCGAAGAATGGGGCGGCGACACCATCTGTGTGCCAGTATCCGCAGCAACCGGAGCCGGTGTGGATGAGCTGCTGGAAATGATTCTGCTCCAGGCAGACATGCTGCAGCTGCGCGCCAACCCGAATCGTCTGGGTCGCGGTGTCATTATTGAAGCAAAACTGGATAAGGCACGTGGCCCGCTGGCAACGGTTCTTCTGCAGAATGGTACACTCCATGTCGGTGACAATATCATTGCGGGTATGGCGTCCGGCCGTGTCCGTGCGCTGATCAATGACCGTGGTGAAAAGGTCAAGGAAGCAGGGCCTTCCATGCCGGTAGAAATCATGGGCTTTGATGAGGTTCCCAGTGCCGGTGATGAAATGATCGCTGTTGGTGATGATCATCTCAGCCGTCAGGTCGCAGAGGAACGCCGTGAAAAACTGCGTGCCAGCCGTGAGGCAACTGCTGCCAAGATGACCATGGAAAACCTGTTCTCATCCATTGAGGAAGGCAAGATTACTACACTGAACCTGATCATCAAGGCGGACGTGCAGGGCTCTGTGGAAGCAGTCAAGCAGGCTATGGAAAAGCTGACCAATGATGAGGTCAGAGTCCGCGTACTGCACTCCGGCGCAGGCGCGATTACCAAGGATGACGTGAACCTGGCTTCAGCGTTCAACGCGATCATTATTGGTTTCAACATCCGCCCGGATGCTTCTGCACGTGAACAGGCAGAAAAGGAAAAGGTGGATATCCGTCTGTACACCATTATTTATAAGGCAATCGAGGACATGGAGCTTGCCATGAAGGGCATGCTGGCACCGGAGTACCGGGAAGTACTCCTTGGGCATGCGGAAGTCCGCAACGTGTTCAAGATTACAGGCGCCGGTATCATTGCTGGCTGCTATGTACAGGACGGCAAGGTCCAGCGGAATGCGAATGTCCGTCTGCTGCGTGACAACGTAGTGGTATTTGAAGGCAAGCTGTCCAGCCTGCGGCATCTCAAGGATGACGTGAAGGAAATGGCGGCAGGGTATGAATGCGGCATGAGCCTGGAAGGGCACAATGATATCAAGGAAGGCGATATCGTTGAATGCTTCATTATGGAAGAAATTCCGCGCTGATAAAACAGGGGGCGGAGGCAAAAGCCTCTGCCTTCCTCTGTATATGGGAGGAAATCATGGCAGGGTATAAACGAGTAGACCGGCTGAACGAAGAGGTTCAGCGTGAAGTGGACCAGATTATCCGGAACGAACTGAATGACCCGAGAATTTCAGGCATGTGGTCGATTACCCGGGTGGAAGTGACGGGCGATCTGCGCTATGCCAAGGTTTACATCAGTACACTCGAGGATGCTCACAGGAAAGAGCTTCTGAGCGCACTGAAGGGAGCGGCGGGCATGATCCGCAGGGAGCTGGGCAGACGCATGCAGATCCGGTATGTACCGGAACTGCTGTTCATTAATGATGAAAACATAGCCTATGGTGTGCATATTGCCAGCGTACTGGCCTCGGTCGCGAAAGGTGAGGAAAAGGATGCAGACACTGACACACAGTCTTGAACAGATTGCGGAACGGCTGAAAAAGGCGGAAAGAATCTGCATTGTCGGACACCTGAATCCGGATGGTGACTGTATCGGGAGCATGCTGGCACTGCGGTATCTGCTTGTGCAACAGGGAAAAACGGCAGACGTGTATGACCGGGACCCGGCACCAGGATATATGAAGTATCTGCATGGGTTTGACAGTATCCGTCCACTGAGTTCACTGCAGGCCACCTATGATGTTATGGTGAGCGTGGACTGCGCCGGACTGGACCGGATCGTGGACGTGAAGAATCCGGAACAGAATGCCTGGCTTGAGCGGATGCTCGCGTCCAGCACATGTCATCTGCAGATAGACCACCATGGCACCAATCCCATGGATATGGATATTAATGCGGTGGACGGGGACGCCAGCGCGGCAGGTATCCTGATCTGGAAACTGAGCATGATACTCGGCTTTGAGATGGATACAATCCTGGCGGAATGCCTGTACACGGCCGTGAGCACGGACACGGGCAATTTCATGCAGGACAATACCAGCGCCGAATGCTTTGATCTGATGTCAGAGATTGCACGCACGCAGATCCGTCTCCCGCAGATTTGCCGGATTCTGTTTGCGCAGCGCAGTCATGGACAGGTGGGCCTGATCACGCGTGCACTTCAGACATTGCGGTATGCTGAAGCGGACACGGTAACCGGCATGCTGCTGACGGCGGAGGATATGCAGGCATGTCAGGCGCTGCCGGAGGATGCAGACACGGTGGTAAATTTTGGCCGTGATATCCGGGGTGTACACATGACTGTGCTTGCCAGGGAAAGTCCTGAAGGCGTTAAGATGAGTTTCCGGTCCATTGCACCGTGGAAAATTGACATGGTTGCCCGTTCCTTTGGTGGCGGCGGGCACGCCCATGCAGCCGGCTGCACAGTACGGGACAAGACCGCTGCGGAGGCACTGGACGCGGCAATGAACGCATTGATCCTTGCCCACCGGGCACAGGAGGAAAAGTGAACGGTTTTTTTAACATTCTGAAACCGCCTGGGATGACATCATCCCAGGTGGTAGGCTTTATGAGACGTCTGACAGGCGAAAATCGCGTAGGCCATGCCGGGACTCTGGACCCTGAGGCGGCTGGTGTTCTGCCGATCATGGCAGGGCGTGCCGCCAGGCTGTTTGACTACCTGGTCGACAAGGAAAAGAGCTATGTGGCTGAGTGCGCATTCGGTTGTCGTACAGACACGCAGGATGCCCAGGGTACCGTGATTGCAACCGGAACGGATTATCCGTCACTGGACAGGGTCAGGGCAGCGGCCGGACAGCTGACAGGGGATATCCTGCAGCGTCCGGGAATGTACAGTGCGATCAAGAAGGACGGAAAGCCGATGTACCTGCGCGCGCGACAGGGCGAAACGGTGGAGGTCCCCGAGCGTCTCGTGCATGTGGAACGCCTGGAGATTCTTGCTGAGATGCCGGATCACGGCTTCATGATGCAGGTGGACTGTGGACGGGGAACCTATATCCGCTCAATCTGTGAGGACCTGGGGCATCTGTGCGGATGCCCGGCACACATGCGGTTTCTGCTCAGAACACGGTCCGGATTCTTTACGATCCGGGATGCGATTACACTGGAGGAAGCCAGTGCTGCAGCCCGGGAAAATCGTCTGGATTCGTATGCAGTCCCTGTGGATGCACCACTTCAGCACCTGCGAGCGGTGCATGTTCCGGAATCGTTTGCACGCCTGGCAGCCAATGGAGCAGCCTTGCCCGTGCAGATGTTTGCCGGGCAGAATGTGAAGGATGCAGAGATTCTCAGGGTATACCTCGGGAATGCATTTCTGGGGCTTGCAGGACGGGACGGCGAATGGATCAGGTGGAAAGTATTGTTTCCACAAAACGACTAGGAGGCTGCTATGCAATGGATTCAGGATCCGGTGAGTGAACCGGGTTGTATTCTGGTTCTTGGCATGTTTGACGGTGTTCATCGTGGGCATCAGGCACTGCTGATGCGCGGGCTGGAACTGAGGGAAGAACTGCATGCCAGGGTTGCAGTCTGCACGTTTGAGCCGCATCCATTATGCGTGTTTGCACCGGAGCGGGCGCCAAAGCGCCTGTCGACCCCGGAGGAGCGCCGACAGCTGATGGAGTCCATGGATGTGGATATTCTGTGTATTCATACGTTCACAAAAAAACTGGCAGAAACATCGCCCTCGGATTTTCTGGAGTACCTGACTGCGATCTATCAGCCGGTAGCGCTGATCTGCGGATATAACTTTACGTTTGGACACAGGGGTCAGGGAAACGGTGAAACCCTGCGTACGTTCTGCAAAGCCAGAGGCATCCGGTGCGACATCATTGATGAGGTCCGGATTGCAGGCGCAGCAGTCAGCTCAAGCCGGATACGCGAAGAACTGTGTCATGGGGATATCCGGATGGTAAACCGTCTGCTGGGTCATGCGTATACACTGGAAGGCCCGGTGATTCATGGGCAGGGAATCGGGCGTACACTGGGATGCCCGACTGCCAATATTCAGGTTACGGAAGACAAGGCGCTCCCGAGGTTTGGAGCCTATGTTGCCACGCTGGAGCATACGGGCAAAATATGGAAGGCCATGGTGAACATAGGCAGTCATCCGACATTGCCCGGGAACGGACTGAGGATTGAGGCACATGTACTGAATGCAAGTCTGGATCTGTATGATCAACATGTAGTGGTCAGTCTCATGGATTTTATGCGCCCTGAAAAGCAGTTTGAAAGTCTGGATGCGCTGAAAGCACAGCTGGAGCAGGACAAACAGAACGCGCTTGCATGGTTTGCTTCGCGGTGAAGGTATGGAGTATGAAAGTACAGGAAGCACTGAGTGAACACGCAAGGAAAACTGAAGAACTGTCTCTGAAGGTAGGTCAGGACCGGCTGCTGAACATCCTGCAGGCAGCATGGCTGCTTCTTGCTATACTCCTGCGCATCCTGCTGTGGCAGGCTCCGGGAGGCATTGCATCCGAATACGGGCGTGCAGTGCTGGCTGTAGCAGCTGGCATGCTGTGCACGGAAGGCATACGCTGGCTGCAGTTCCGCTCCCTTGGCTGCAAGGATGCAGGTTTGCGCCTGCGGGGGTTCCGTGTCTGCGCGACCACAAGCTGGTGCATCAGCCCACAGACCCGGATCAGGACTTTGCTCCTTCCGGATGCAGGAATCATTTTTCTGAATATTCTGCTGTTTCTTCCGGCTATGACCAGAGGCGTGGCTTTCTGGCTCCTGGTATGGAACGGCGTGATGATTCTCTCCCATGTCAGAGTGTGTTCCCGGCTGCGCAGACTGTCCGGAGAACAATGGACATTTGAGCATGATGACCAGATCGATGTTTATACGGAGCGTAAGACAGCAGGCGTGTACCGGCCCGGAAAAAAGCCGGAATCAGGGCATTAAAAAAGAAGCGTTGCCGCTTCTTTTTTAATACTTAATCCGCTTCTTCGGCGATGGGCTGTGCATCATCGGCATTCTCTACCGGTTCCGGACGATATGCTTCCCCTGCTTCAGTATACTGGATTTCAGAGGCAGCTTCCCATGCAGTATATGCTTCGTTAACAATGGCTTGTTCCTTATCAGCCCGGAGGTCTTCTTCAATGGCCGCGCGGATCTCATCGGTCAGGTCCACAGTTCCGTAGGGAACGTCCCGTGTATATTCAACCAGGTGCACACCAAAGGAGGAAACGACCGGCTCGGATACATCACCGACGTTATCGACGGAAAATGCAGCCTGTACAAAGATCGGATCATAGATCAGACTGTTGGCGGAGACGGTGTATCCATTGGTTTTGTTGGGCTCTGTGGTCATACCGGGGTCTTCGCCATATTCTTCGATAAGATCGGCAAAGCTGACGCCTTCAGAAAGCTTCTTCTGGATGTCAGTGATCTTATCCTGTACAGAGGCAATAATGGCTTCCTTGGCTGCATCGATCTGCTCCTGAGTTACAGGCTCTTCCGGTTCTTCGGTTGTCTCAGGCGCTTCCGTGGTTTCAGCCTGTTCAGTTTCTGTGGTCGCAGTTTCTTCCGAAGCATTCAGGGCTTCTTCCTGCTGCTCTTCAAACCGGGCTACCAGATCCTGATAGGTCTTCATGAGTGTGTCGTCCACCCGGAGCAGGATATGCTTCACACCGCGCAGGCCTTCGGGAACATAATAGGATTCCTGACCGTAGTACGCAGTCTGAATCTCATAGGCTTCGATATCGTTCTCATACTGCTCACGATCGGCTTCTGCCCGTTCCGTAAAGGCAGCGATGATTTCATCATCCGTTATGGACACATTCTCGGTCAGCTTTGCCACCAGTTTCTCGGAAAGCAGGCCTTCTGTTTCATTGCGTTCAATGAATTCTCTGGTATACCCAACAGCATTCAGCTGTTCAATGGCGGAGTCCCGGGCGGCAGCCTTGTCTTCCTCGGATGCGTCTTCAGCGGGTGTCAGACCAAAAGCGGTCATGGCCTGGTCAATCAGACCCTCATAGACGGATTCAATGGTATCACTGAGCGCCTGAGATTCTTCATCGGTCAGCTGATCCAGTCCCAGACGTGCTGACTCCTGAGTGGTGAATACTTTCTGGATGTATGATTCCATTGCCATCTGACGGACCAGAGACTGATTATCCTCAGATGACAGATCATAGCCATACTGGCTGTAGTACGATATGATCTGGTTCGCGAATTCATCGACCTGAGACTGCAGGACATTCTCGCCATTGATGACGGCAAGCACAGCATCCTCTTCTTCGGCCAGTACAGGGGTGCAGGCGATGAGCACCATAACGAGCGCGAGCAAGCACGCGAGCATTTTTCTTGTTTGCATTGATATTCTTCCTTTCCTGACTGCTTACGGGCAGACAACCGTATGCACATTATGCCATGTCAAAGGCACTACTGCAACTCTCCCCGGCAAGAATCATTCAAAATTCACAATGGTCATGTTCTGTTCACAATTGCTATTCATATTAACTCAGGTCACACAGCGGCCAGAATATGCAGATTCCGGAGCGAAGCATCTGCAATACCATCATTGACTGAATAGGCATGCTTTTCAAGATCTCCGCAGTTTGCTTTGGTCAGTTTCTGATCGATCAGCACATCAATGATGTCTGACGCAATGCCTTCAATCACGTCATACTTATCCTCTGCCATTTCCGGACCATTGTCGGTTGTGAGAAGATATTCCAGCAATTCTGCCAGAAGCGGGAGCAGGGGCAGTTTCCGCATGGCACGGAATGCCCATTTGTAGTAAGGCTCGTAGACCTGGTTGAGCAGAAACACGGCATGCATGGTATGCTGTACAAACTCAAAAACAGCAAGCTGTGCTGCTGCAGGCTCACCATGCCGGATACAGCGCATATAATTATACTGTCCGGACTGAGCCATGAGCAGCAGATCTCCGGCCAGCCGCTTCCGGCGGACTTCCTCAGGATACTGACTCAGGGAGTCACGGATCTGTGTCATAATCCCGGCATGATCCATGAAAAGCTCACCATTGGTGGCTTCCGCAAGCATGGCTTCAGGAAGTTCAAGCCATTGTGAGAGTGTCAGGATACCATCTGCAGCCCCGGTTTTCTCCTCAAAAAAGTCCGAGATCCGGATGACTCCATGTCTGGAACCTCCGACCGGCTGGATCAGACTGCGCCTGAATCCATGGAACTCCCTGGGCAGTCTGGCATATGCGCGTTCCAGAAGAAAAGCAGTATGCCGGTCAATCGTATCCTCTCCGGGCAGGAAAATACAGAATCCCGGTTCAAAATCATGATCCTGGGATACAGTGTCATCAAAGCCAAAGCATTCTGAACCGCTGCCGGTGAGTCCGCATGCCAGGTGGGGCATCAGATCAGGAAACTCCGACCGGAGCATGGGCAATCCATGTTCTTCAAAGAAAGCCCGTGAGAGTTCAAGTCCGTTCATAAATGTTCCTCGCTTCCCGGCGGAGTGTTTCCGCACAGAGAAAGTATCCATAGTATTCAAAGGTCGGAGCACTGTGCTCACACACATAGGCATAGTATCCGTCATGTGGTGTATCCGGTTTTTCCATGAGCGCCGATGCCTGGTCCAGCAGTTCGAAGATCCGGGGCTCACCCCTGTCCATGCCGAGCTCCATTTCAACGGCATTGGCACGGTTCAGGCAGGTGATGGACTGTTCCAGGTTCCCATGGGGCACCTGCTCCATGACTTCCATGGCGCGATCATAGAGAGCGTGTGCTTCCTGATACTGACCGAGTGCCGCACAGGTCAGTCCCATATTATTGTACAGTCCTCCGAGCAGTGCCGGGTCTGTAGCCGGGCTTGCTTCATAGATTGCCCGGGCCTGCCGGAAAAGCGGCAGTGCTTCTGCATACTCATCAAACGAATGGTATGCGGTTGCAATATTCACATAAGTGGTTGCCGCACTGATGCTCTGTTCATACCCGAGAAGCTGAATCAGCCGGAGTGCATCCCCGGCGCTTTCATGCGCCTTTTGACGTTCCCCCGTCTTCCTGTAATGCCCGATCATTTCATTCCGGATCATAAGCGCACCGCGTGGGTCATTCCCCTGCCTGGCTTCTTCAAGCCAGTAGAGGAGATGCCGCTCAACTGCCGGATAATCCTTCCGGGACATGTATTCGTTCAGCTTTTCTGCTATACGCTGCTGGGGTACAGGATGCACGGGCTGGGAACCTGGGTCAAAATCCGGAAACATGCTGCATACCTCCATAGTCTGTAATGCCGGCATACAGTTGCATGCCATAAGACAAACAAAGCTGCACCGGTTCAGTGCAGCTTTGTGCAAAAACAGTATAATCTCAGGAAAGCGATGCGTCAATGGCACGAGCAGCAACTTTCCCTGCGCCCATGGCGGAGATCACGGTCGCGGCGCCTGTGACGGCATCACCGCCGGCATAGACATGCTCACGGCTTGTCAGGCCATCCTCACGGATCACGATCCCGCCACGCCGGTTGACTTCCAGACCTTCCGTCGTGGACTTGATCAGCGGGTTCGGGCTTGTTCCGATGGCAATAATGACTGTATCCACCGGAAGCTCAAACTCACTTCCGGGAACTTCTACCGGCCTGCGCCGTCCGCTGGCGTCCGGTTCTCCCAGTTCCATGCGGATACAGCGGATACCGGTAACAAATCCGTTCCTGGGATCCCTCGGGTTCTCCGGGTTATTGTAGCCGAGAATTTCCACCGGATTATTCAGAAGCCGGAAATCAATCCCTTCCTCCTGCGCATGCTCGACTTCCTCACGCCTTGCCGGGAGTTCTTCCATGGAACGCCTGTAGATAATGTAGACATGTCCGGCTCCGAGACGGAGTGCTGTGCGGGCGGCGTCCATGGCGACATTTCCGCCACCGACTACTGCAACATTTCCGCCCTTCATGATCGGTGTGGTCGGATTCTCCTGGTATGCCTTCATCAGGTTTGAACGCGTCAGGAATTCATTGGCGGAATAGACACCCTTCAGAGCTTCACCGGGTATATTCATGAAATTGGGCAGTCCGGCACCGGAACCAATGAAGACGGCCTCAAATCCCATCTCAAACAGTTCATCAATCGTCAGCGTTTTTCCGATAATGACATTCGTTTCGACCTGGACACCAAGCTCTTTGAGTGTTTCCACTTCCTTGGCTACAATCCGCTTTGGCAGACGGAATTCCGGAATCCCGTAAACCAGCACGCCACCGGCTGTGTGCAGTGCTTCATAGATTGTGACTGCATACCCCTTTTTGGCAAGATCACCGGCGCAGGTCAGACCGGAAGGTCCGGCACCGATCACGGCAACCTTATGCCCGTTGGCTTCCGGCACATGAGTTTTCTCAGTAGCATGTTCATTATGCCAGTCTGCAACAAAGCGCTCGAGACGGCCAATGCCGACAGGGTCCATCTTGGCCCGTACATGCAGTGTGCACTGGGACTCGCACTGAGTTTCCTGCGGGCAGACGCGCCCGCATACGGCAGGGAGTGAAGAAGACTGGTGAATCACCTGATAGGCTTCTTCCAGATGCCCGAGCTTAATCTGTGTGATAAAGTCCGGGATCGCAATATTGACAGGACAGCCCTCAACACAGGGCCTGTTTTTGCAGTTCAGGCAGCGCTTGGCTTCCTCGGTTGCGATCTCCAGTGTGTAGCCAAGGGCAACCTCCTGGAAATTATGCGCACGGACATCCGGCGCCTGCACTGGCATTTCATGCTTTTTCGGGTTTACAGCCATACAGTCTCCTCCTCAGATGTTCCGGTACAGATTGCATGCTTCTTCATAGGCGTGACGTTCAAAATCCGCATACATGCGTCCACGGGACATGGCTTCATCAAAATCAATGCGGTATCCGTCAAAGTCAGGCCCGTCTACACAGGCAAACCGTGTCTGGCGGGAGCCGTCTTCGTTGACCAGGGAAATACGGCAGCCACCGCACATGCCGGTTCCGTCGATCATGATCGGGTTCATGGAAACCGTGACGGGAATCCCGAACGGACGGGCCGTAGCAACCACGAACTTCATCATGATCAGCGGGCCGATGGTGATGATCTGGTCAAAGGTTTCGCCCTGGCTGAGCATTTCCTGGAGTGGCAGGGTTACATTCCCATGCCGGCCGTAAGAACCGTCGTCGGTCATGACGAACAGACGGTCTGAGCAGGCACGAAACTCATCCTCCAGAATCAGAAGATCCTGATTCCGGAAACCGATAATGCTTGTAACTTCAGCACCGAGACGATGGAACTCCTGGGCAACCGGCATGGCGATTGCACAACCAACACCACCGCCGACAATGCAGACTTTATGGATGCCCGACGTTTCTGTTGCGTTGCCCAGCGGGCCGACAAAGTCCTGCAGGGAATCACCGGCTTCCATATGATTCAGAAGCTCAGTGGTTGCACCGACAACCTGAAAAATGATCTTTACTGCGTCCCGCTGTGGATCTGTACCCGCAACAGTCAGGGGAATACGCTCTCCGTTTTCATGCACCCGGAGGATAATGAACTGGCCCGGCTTCGCTTTTCTTGCGACCAGGGGCGCCTGAATCTCCATCTGAGTTACCGTGGGGTTCAGGACTTTCTTGGTAAGGATCTGATACATGACAGCACCTCATAGCTCAAGTTAAAAACAGCAATGCCACGGCATAAGGCAGTGCATAGAGTCATCTGCCACCGGACTGGCTGACCGCTTCATTGAACCGGATAATCTATCTTAGCCATAACCCGAATACGCGTCAACTCCAATACAGAGAAAGCTCTGCAAAATACGCTGAAAAAACACGCGCTCAGCAGCAGTAAGCACCCTGGAACAGGTTCTTGATGATCCGTGTCAGCTGTTCTTCCGATTCAATACAGCCGCGCATGACATAAGTCCGTGCCAGCCCGGTGAGCACGGAAGCATAATAGTCTGCAACATAGGCCTTTTCGTTGTCGGGTATATTGCGGAGCAGGGAAGGGCATTCCAGGAAGGAACGGTACTGGCTGTCATACAGACAGTGCATGATATTATTGCGCGCCAGCAGCGCAAGCATGCTCCGGTGTGAAATGATATAGTGAGAGTAGTAGCGGCACATGCTGTCCATATCGGGAGAGCACGAAGACTCATGGAAAGCGCTTTCGGGCAGGTAACAGTACTCGCGCGAGAGCTTGTAAATGACAACATTATCCTTACTTTCAAACAGTGTATAGAAAGTCTGTCTGGAAACCTGTGCCTCCCTGCACAGGTCGGAGACAGAAATAGCGTCATACTGCTCTTCACTCAGCAGCCGCATCATGGCTTCTGCAATCTGTTGCTGAGAAAAGACGGCCATCCGATTATGTCCGCTGTACATAGGTTACCTCCGCTGTCATGAAGAATCTT
>ONWQ01000342.1 GCA_900321565.1 uncultured Eubacteriales bacterium | reverse complement strand
ATCCGATTCTCATAAGAATCAAGCAGATCGCGCATGGAATGGATAAGGCGTATCTGAAGAAGCTTCTGCGCATGAACAAACTGATCCAGCTTCAGAACCGGAGAATTTGTGCTGATTCTGTTACGCAGTTGCATGATGCCGTCCGAGAAGCTTTTTAACCGATTGCCCATTACAGATGTCAGAGATTCGCGCATATGGACCATCTGCTGAAGCAAATAAGACCTATCAGGAACAACCAGCTCTGCAGCATTACTCGGTGTAGACGCTCTCAGATCAGCAACATCATCAGCGATTGTAAAATCGGGTTCATGTCCTATACCTGTTACGACCGGGATTCTGGATTCGTAGATTGCACGAACAACACGTTCATCATTAAAGCACCACAGATCTTCCATTGATCCGCCACCACGCGCAAGGATAATCACATCAACATCATTGATCTGTTGTGCAATCTGTAATCCTTTTACAATTCCCTGCACTGCATCAATTCCCTGCACAGGAATTGGTACCAAGCATATGGGAATAGCCGGATTCCGATATCGGGCTACTTTACATACATCGTGTCTGACTTCACCGCTTTCGCTGGTCAGCAATGCAATTTTCTTCGGGTACGCAGGGACTCTTTTTTTGTGAGCGCTGTCGAATAACCCCTCCGCCTGAAGGCGCTGACGTGTTTCCTGAAACAGCATCCAAAGGCGACCTATTCCGTCAGGCTCCATAGTTTGTGCAATCAGTGAGAGTCGTCCGTTTTTTTCATAAAACGACAAATACCCTCGCACAATGACCTGCGCGCCATCGGAAGGAACGCCTTTGGGCATAAAATGATGCCTGCATCCGGGAATACTAGATGCCCACATAGCACAGGTAATGAGATTGGCGTTTTCATCTTTCAGATCAAAATACCAGTGACCTCCACGACTTGCCTGTTTAAAACCGGAAATCTGCCCGACAACCCAGAGATTCTGAAACACAGGTGCACTGATCGTACCTTTAATAATCCGCTGTAATTCAGAAATTGTCATGGGCTTCAAAGCGCTATTCACATGCTCCTGCATTCTTGTTCATCCTTTATGCGATTCCAGGCCTGCAGTCCGAGCAGGGCAATTCCGACAGCATTGTCACCAGAATACTCCTGCTTGCCGAAAGAAATGCTCATTCCAGGTATACTCTTCATGACCCGTTCCTTCAGCAGTCTCCGAAACAGATCAGAACTTGCCACACCACCTGCCAGTAACGCCTGTCTGATTCCAGTCTGGTTCATACCGCCTTGCAAAAGACGTGTTACCGTGCGTGCCAGGAGATCGTAAACTTCGCTCGCAATAATCTCGGGCGAATATGTCCGGTTCTGAATCCATTGCATGATTCTTGTTTCGGCACCGGACAAATGGCAATGCAGATCATGATCCGCCATGGACACCGGCAACCTTGCTTCACTGTCACCTTTTCTGGCCAGCCTTTCCAGTGCTGGTCCGGCAGGAAACTCCAGTCCCATGGCAACACCGGTACGGTCTACCAGTTGCCCTGCGTGCAAGTCCAACGTGCCACCAATCTGTTCAAGCCGGTCACCGTCACATAACAGCATATCCATGGTTCCGCCGGAAAGATGAAGTGCAAGAACCGGGGTATCGATTTCCAATCCTGTTCCGACCCGTGCCGCTGCAATATGGCCTCTTTGATGTGTAGACGTAAAGCAGGGGACGCCAAGTACGGAGGCTAAAATCCGTGCCTGAGCATCCCCAACCTGGAATACGGGCATATACGATTGATCTTCATCGCGTGGTTTTGAAGATGCACAGACAGCGATCGGGGCAGGCTCCGATAATGACTCCATCAATTCCGAAATAACCTGTGGTAATTGCCGGATATGCATGAATACAGCTTCTGACTGACGCAGGCCTCTTTTCCCGACAGCAACAGGTAAGAGCCTGCGGAAGCTGCCCATAACTTGCCCCTGCAGATCCACTGCAGCCACAGAAGTTGTGTAACAGCTGGTATCTATACCCAATACCACTTGATTACGCATGATTATTCCTGTCAGACCGCACAATTGCGCCAAGAACGCCATTGATGAAGCGGCTGCTCTCCTCTTCCGAATACTGTTTTGCCATTTCCACCGCTTCAGCCACAACAACCTCAGGCGGGATTTCAGGATCGTTTTCGAACAGAATCTCCCACACAGCAAGACGAAGAATTGTCAGGTCAACTCTGGGCATACGATCTACAGTCCAGCGATGACTGAAGGAATTGATTGTCTGATCGATTTCATCCAGACGTGACAAGACACCTTCAAGAAGTCTGGTAATGAACGCACGGTCATTGATCCCAGGGTCTTCAGCCTTCACCGGCAGTTTCTGTTCATCCCGGAGTTCGTCATAGATCATACGGAGCGAATCATCATTGCCATCCCCACCGGAAAGCCGCTCATAGATCATCTGCATTGCCGCAGTCCGTGCAACCGAACGTGCCATTTTGTTTCTCCAATCATTCTGTTTCTGTTATTTCTGAAAGAACCTCAGCATCAACCACTTCAGAAGGCTCTGAAATGTCCGCAATTTCCTGGTCAGACGTTTCCGGACTGTCAGAGCACTCGTCCACATGTGCGGCAGATTGCACTGCATCTTCTTGACAGATTTCCGTGTCAGTACCTGTTTGCAGCAGATTCATATTCACTTGATCTGCGGGTTCAGTTACTGTCCCCCGTGTGTTATCAATCAGAACCGCGACCTCACGCACCATAACGCCTGAACAACTGACTACATATTCCTTGATCTCAGACTGCAGAGCTGAAACTGCTCCGGGAATATCCATTCCTATAGGCATATCGCCATGAAGAATCATATCCAGCCCCTGTTTGGTTGAACTCAGCTGAATGGAAGAAATATCGATTTCTTCGTGACTGCTCAGACACTTCCTTACAAGATTCTCGATCGCAGAAAGTGAAATCCGCAGATTCCCGCCTTTCTGGTCCACCATTACATAACGTTTCCCGTGAACAAGACCCAACGCCAGGGAAACTGCGTGGACACCTAAACCAATCAGTCCGAAAGTAACCAGTGCACAAATGGCGAACGCCATCCAATCCTTACGTTGCAGGAACGCATACGCCCACCTGGATATTCTGTACCCATCGAGCACGTCCGATACAATCACACCAGCCAGAGCAAGTAGGACTACAGCAGTAAGGACCAGAAGGATTCTGCTACTAAGACGCAATTTCACCATTCACGCCTCCTTGAATCATGCATCCGGCTGCTGGGCGTCAGGCGACTCTTCTTCTTTCTCAACTTCAGAAGTCACCTCATCAGGTGCTTCAGAGACAGACTCAAGCTTCTTTTCCACCTGATTTTCTGCAATTGCCGCATTCTTTGCACCACTGGCAAGGGCGGAGTTTTCCTTCTCAAAGCTAACGCCCTGTACATGGACATCCACACGAACGACATGCAGCCCGGTCATACTCTCAATAGCTTTGCGAACATTTTCCTGTACTTCCTGAGCAACGCGCTGAATTGGCCGATCATACTCGACAATCACATAAAGGTCAATAGAAACTTCCTCAGGTCCAAGTTCAATCTTGATTCCCTTACTGATATTGCCTTTTCGGGTCAGAAGGCCGCCAGACACACTGCTCATTCCTGCAATTCCTTCAACCTCATTGACCGCAGCACTTGTAATGATATTAATCACTTCTGGCGCATACGTGATGGAACTCGACTGTTCAATTTCTGTATCCGCATTCACAGGCAGGATATCTTTTTTGCTTGCCAATGATCAGCACCTCCTGTAATCTATCTGCACTTTTCCGGGCGGGTATAATTTCCCGCCCGGAAAAGTATAACAGATCCGGCAATTCATGACAACCGGTACTTTGTTCACGTTTCAGTATTATTCAACATCCTGGTCCTTTGCAGTGATTGCGATATGTAATTCTTCCAGCTGCCGCGGATCCACAGGGCTCGGGGCACCCATCATAAGGTCCTGAGCATTCTTATTCATCGGGAATGGGATTACTTCGCGGATAGTGTCCACACCAGCCAGAAGCATAACCATACGGTCAACCCCTGGAGCAATACCAGCATGCGGCGGAGCACCATAACAGAAGGCATGATACATCGCCGGGAATTTAGCTTTTACATCCTCTTCCCCGAGACGCACAAGCTTGAATGCTTCGATCATGATCTCCGGATCATGATTGCGGACAGCTCCCGAAGACAACTCAACACCATTACAGACCAAGTCATACTGGAATGCATTGATTGTCAATGGGTCTACTTCACCATTTGCAGCCTTCCGAAGTACTTCCAGCCCGCCATTGGGCATCGAAAAAGGATTGTGGCAGAACTCAAGCTCTCCAGATTCCTCTCCAATTTCATACATCGGGAAGTCAACAATCCAGCAGAATGCATACTGCTCAGCGTCCATATGCTCTGGGCAGAGTAATCCAAGCTGTTTGATCAGCACCCCCGCTGTCTTCTGTGCAGCTGTTTTTTTGCCCGCTGACAGAGCAACAAAAGTATTGGGTTCCAGACCCAGTGTCTGTATGACCGTCTCCTTGACCGGCTGAAGGAACTTAGCTATTCCGCCGACAATTTCACCTTGATCATCGATGCGGAACCAGTATGGTTTGCTGCCTGAAATCACTTCAACTTCTGCACAAAGCTTGTCAATCTGTTTCCGGGTTGCATTCATATGCGTGACCGGAACAGCCTTTACTGTCTGCCCCTCAAACGGACCGAATCCGATCCCCTGCATCAGTTCTGTAACATCCTTCACAGTAAGGTCTATACGAAGGTCAGGCTTATCTGTACCATATGTTTCCATCGCTTCCTTGTATCCGATCCGTTGGAACGGAGCGCCGCTTGCCCGGCTGTATGTTCCATACTTCGAAAATACAGGTGGAAGTACATCTTCCAGGACTTCAAACACATCCTCTTGGTCTGCGAAAGCCATTTCCATATCCAACTGGTAGAATTCGCCCGGGCTCCGGTCCCCACGTGCATCCTCATCACGGAAACAAGGAGCTATCTGAAAATAGCGATCAAAGCCTGAAGCCATCAGCAGCTGTTTAAACTGTTGAGGAGCCTGAGGCAATGCGTAGAATTCGCCAGGATGCTTTCTAGCCGGTACAAGATAATCCCGTGCACCTTCCGGAGAAGATGCAGTCAGAATGGGAGTTGTTATTTCCATAAATCCATGGTCAATCATGGCACTGCGCAAAGCTGCAACCACTTGCGAGCGCATCACAATCTGCTTTTTCACCTGAGGATTTCTCAGGTCCAGATACCGATATTTCAGGCGGAGTGATTCATCGGCTTCCGTTGAACGGTTAATCTGGAACGGAAGTGCATTAAACCGGCAGCGTCCAAGTACTTCTATCCTTTCGGGCACAACTTCAATATCGCCGGTCGGTATCTGAGGGTTCTTGTTGGCTCGTTCACGCACAACGCCAGTTACCGAAATCGTTGATTCCTTGTTCAGATCTCTGATAACCTTCATCATTTCCTCAGTCTCAATAACCAGCTGAGTCACTCCATAGAAATCACGTAATACCACAAAAGCAAGGTTCGTGCCGACTTCTCTCACATTTTCCATGAAGCCGGAAAGCTGAACCGTTTTTCCGGCGTCTGTCAGTCTCAATTCTCCACATGTGTGCGTGCGGTGTTGCATAACAAGTCGATCCTTTCACAAATATCTTAATTCAAGGTCTGAAGATACGCTTTTACTGTCAAGGAGACTTTTGAAAGAGGAACAGTTTCTTCTCTCCCATCTTCCATAAACTTCAGCCGGGCCACCTGCTGCTGTGCTTCATCATCCCCGATAGTTGCACAAACAGCAGAGTGCAGCTTATTGGCAAATTTGAACTGGGCTTTCAGGCTTCTTCCACAATGATCCATATCCGACCTGATTCCATCAGCACGAAGTGCCTGAACCAGAGCAAAAGCTTCCGTGCGATGATCACCCATATATGTCACAAATACATCCATAAGTCTGGGAACAGGGAACTCAATATTCTCACTCTGAAGCAGCATCAGCACACGTTCCATTCCCATACCAAAACCAACAGCCGGGATGTCAGGGCCACCAAGTTCTTTCACCAGATGGTCGTATCGTCCGCCACCACATACCGTTAGCTTGCCATCCTTGGTTGTGGTTATTAATTCAAAAACGGTTCTTGTATAATAATCCAGTCCACGCACGATTTTGGGGTTAACCTGATAAGGAACCCCCGCCAGGGTGAGACATGATTTCAGCTCATCAAAGTGTGCCTTGCATTCATCGTCAAGCCAATCGAGCAACTGAGGAGCATTCCGAACCACAAGCTGGCATTTTTCTTTCTTGCAGTCCAGTACTCTCAATGGATTCCGGTCCATACGAGAACGGCAGTCTTCACATAATTCAGCGGTGTGTTCGTGCAGGAATTCTTTTAATGCCTTGTTATATTTCGGTCTGCACTCAGGACAGCCTATGGAATTAATATGAACAGACAAGTTCTGAATCCCCAGTTTCGACAATAACCTGTATGCCAGCAGAATCAGTTCCGCGTCTGCTGTGGCTTCCTTCGCCCCGAAACACTCCAGACCGAATTGATGGTGTTCTCTCAGGCGCCCCGCCTGTGGGGCTTCGTAACGAAACACAGGAGCAGCCAGATAGTAAAGTTTTGCCGGCAATGGATCTGCATACATATTGCTCTCAAGAAACGCACGTACAGCTCCGGCAGTGCCTTCAGGCTTAAGCGTTATAGATCGTTCGCCCTTATCTTTAAACGTGTACATTTCCTTTTGAACAATATCTGTCGTATCTCCGACACCCCGGAGAAACAGTTCTGTGTGTTCAAATACCGGCGTGCGGATTTCCCTGAACCCCGCTTCAGCTGCCGCTTCTCTCATTTTGGCTTCCAGATACTGCCATCGGTAGCTCTCGGAAGGAAGAACATCCCTCGTTCCTCGTGGCGCTTGTGTCAGCATACTTTCCTCCTTGATGGTAAATAAAAAATCCATGCAACTCCTGCATGGGGCGAAGGGATCGCGGTGCCACCCGTGCTTTACAGACCGTTGCGATCTGCATCTCAAATTCCCCTTTCACGCGAGGACGCGTTCAGGTTTCCCTGAAAAGCTCAGGGTTGTCCACGTCCGTGCCTTGCAGAAGCTCTCACCCGCCGCTTCTTCTCTTTGCCAAGCCACTCGGACGCTGTTCCCGTCGTTGCCAGTTATGGATTCTAGCAGTTTTTATTAGGCATGTCAAATTGAATTCCGGTATAATTCCATGCACCGGCCAAAACGCTGCTTGTTGTATTTGTATGAATAATAGTAAGTCATGGTTCGAAACGCAAATCACCGGTCATAAGAAAACCGGTCTGACGAAATATGAATTCACTTTCTGTTGATTCTTTTGTTGTCATATCGAAAGATACATGAATACTTGCCAGCTGACAGACGGGGGCAATGTATTGGAATCAGAAATCATGTGCTATAATTTCTCAGAATAAAGGAGGTCTCGAAAATGGATAAATGCAGACTACAAAAGTATGCTCAGCTGATTGCTCAATGTGGTGTCAATGTTCAGAAAGGTCAGGATGTCTTCATTGTGGCAGCGCTGGACCAGCCGGAGTTCGTCTATATGGTCACTGAATCATGCTATAAGCTTGGAGCAAAACGCGTAGTCGTTGACTGGGATTATCAGCAATTACAAAAGCTCCATGCAGAATACTGTTCATTAGAAACGCTCAGTGAACTCCCCGAATATCAAAAAGCCCGTTGGGAATATTATGTAAAGAAAAAGCCCTGCCGGATTTATCTTTCATCTGAAGATCCCGACGGCCTTCAAGGAATCAATCAGCAAAAACTAATGCGTGCCAGACAAGCCATCTATCCTTTAATCAAAGGATACCGGGACGCGCTCGAAAACCAGTATCAATGGTGCATAGCGGCTGTTCCAGGTCCCGAATGGGCAAGAAAGCTTTTTCCAGAGCTTACCCAGGATCAGGCTATAGAAAAACTGTGGGAGGCTATTTTGAGTGCCAGTCGTGCTCTCGACGACCCGATTGCCGCATGGGAATCCCACAACGCCGACATTGCTAACCGCTGCATTCACCTCAATCAGCTGGGTATACGTCAGCTACGCTATACATCTTCCAACGGGACAGATCTGACCATCGGCATGATTCCCGAAGCTGAATTCAAAGGCGGTGGTGATAAAACTCTGTCAGGTGTCTTCTTTAATCCCAACATTCCCACAGAAGAATGTTTTATCTCTCCAAAGCGTGGTGAAGCGGAAGGAATTGTATACTCTGTTATGCCTTTGAGCTATCAAGGTGAATTGATTGAAAACTTCTGGATTCGTTTTCATAAAGGAAAAGCCATTGAATGGCACGCAGAACGAAATGAGGCACTTCTTTCTGAAATAATTCAGTCTGATGAAGGAGCAGCTTATCTTGGTGAATGCGCTCTTGTACCATATGATTCACCAATTAGAAACAGCGGTCTGCTTTTCTATAACACACTTTTCGATGAAAACGCGGCCTGTCATCTTGCTCTGGGAATGGGGTTTGCTGATACAATTCGCGGTTATGAACACATGAGTATTGACGACTGCCGGAATCTCGGCATTAATGATTCCATGATCCATGTTGATTTTATGATTGGAGCAGATGATCTGAATATTGATGCTGAAACTGCAGACGGAAAGACGGTATCCATATTTAAGCATGGTACCTGGGCATTCTGATTTGCCATATCTGAATTGCCTCGCCCTATTCT
>ONWQ01000337.1 GCA_900321565.1 uncultured Eubacteriales bacterium | reverse complement strand
TTGGAGAAGGTCAGAATATTCTGTCCGTCCTCATAGCGGTAGGCAATTTTGTCCATATTCTTTTTTGCAAGGAAGATACCCAGTCCGCCGATGTTACGTTCTGCTGCGCTGAGAGTCACATCCGGGTCCGGCTTTTCCAGCGGATTGAATGGTCTGCCACAGTCTCTCAGCTCCATGACGACTTCTTTCGGTTCGCTGCGGACCTCCAGGCTGAGCTCTGCATCCCCGCTGTCCGGTGCATATGCATAATTGGCAACATTCACGAACAGTTCTTCCACGGACACGTCGATCTGCATCTGTGTCTTCATGGAGCAGCCAGCCGCTTCCAGACGCGTATCCACAAAGGCAAGGACATCATCCAGGTTCTCTACCAGTGCGGGTATATGCAGCCGGTCAGCAGTCGGGGCTGGTCCGTTATACTGCAGTCCTATCATGGTGATATCATCGAACTGCGGCGCGCTGCCGACAAACTGGTCAATACTCTTTTTCACGTTCATCAGAAGCTCCTTTGGTCCAGCATCCGGTACAGAATTCAGTGTTGCGAGCATCCGGTCTGTACCGAACAGTTCATTGTCAATATTGGTGGCCTCAGGCACACCATCGGTGTATACGAAGAGTGTGTCACCGGGATACAGTTCAAAACTGTGCTCCCGGAAGCGGATGCCGTTCAGGGTGGCTACAGCCGGCGCATGACGGTAGACAACCAGTTCATACTTTCCGCCCTTACGCCTGATCACGGGGTGCTCGTGTCCTGCATTCGCCGCCAGCCCCTTGCCTGTGGAGATCTGCAGAATACCGAGCCAGACGGTAACAAACAGTTCAGCTTCATTGCCTTCGCAGAGCTTCTCATTGACGTCCCTGAGGATGTCTGCCGGGCCCCCACCCTGCTGGGCGCGCGTCTTGATCAGTGTCTTGGCAATGACCATGAACAGAGCGGCAGGGACACCCTTGCCGGATACGTCAGCCATGACAAGACCGATGTGGTCGTGATCGATCAGGAAGAAGTCATAGAAATCGCCGCCGACTTCCTTAGCCGGTGTCATGGTGGCATACAGATCAAATTCTTTCCGGTCCGGATAGGGCGGGAAGATTCTTGGCAGCATGTCGGCCTGGATCTGTGCAGCTACGCTGAGCTCGGCTCCGATCCTCTCTTTTTCAGCAGTGACACGGGCTACCTCAGCCGTATATGCTTCAATACGGTGCGTCATGTCCGTGAAGGATGTGCCCAGCCACTGTACTTCATCGTCAAACCGGAAATGCGTGTCTGCAATCTCACCGTGTTCATAGCTGTCCACCATTCTGGTCAGCTGGCGGATCGGAAGTGTGACACCGCGCCGTAGAATCAGAAGCACAAGAGCCAGCACGACCAGGATCATGAGTACCAGGGAGAAGACAATCATGGAGGAGGAACGCCGGACGACTCTGGTCAGATTGGCAAGCAGACAGTCTGCTTCCACCATGGCGGCAACCTTACCGGAAGAATCGAATACCGGAGCCCATGCACTGATGGTCTTGCCAAACCCGACATCGGCACCCCGGATCAGTTCGGTGGAAGCCCTGCCGGCTTTTACATCCGGAAGCAGTTCTGTGAGTTCCATGCTCCTGTATACGTACACATCTCCCAGACTGCTGATGTTTGCCGGGTCATCACCTTCCTTGAAGGCATCGATGATGTAGATAAACTGCGTATCCTCGGGGTAGAAAAGATAAAGGTACTGGATTCCGGTGAAGTGTGACTTCACGCTGTCAAAGTGTTCCTGCAGTTCGTCATAGTACTCGTCCCTGGTGCCGGTTTCAACATAGGTGTGGAGCCTGTCTCCATCGATCTCGGCAGCCAGGGTACGTACAATGTCCTGCGCTTTTTCATTGTACAGACGCAGGTAGGTGTTCTCCAGTGCCATGTAGCTGACGAACCCGACCAGAACGGCAACGATCAGCATAAGCAGTGCGAACTGCGTTGTGATCCGGCGGCTGAGGGACTTTCGTGCCCGGGGTGTGCTTCTCACCAGTGCTCCCTCCGTTTACAGTTTCATTACGTCGATCCATGCACCGCACAGACACTTTCTTCCGCAGATCGGACAGGTCATGTCATACGCGTCAAGCTCACTGTAAAACATGTCAATCTTCTTCTGCCATACCAGAGTGCCCATGGTTTCCAGAATCGGCCTGGACGGTGCCTGACCGTCCGGATAAACCCAGATCTCCGAAAGATAATAGACAAACCCCTTGCGTCTGAGCAGCTCACGGCTGGACTGCGCGAGTCTGTGTGCGACGCCCTCACAGCGGTATTCCGGAAGAATCAGTATGGCGTCGCAATACGCGATCCGTTCTCCCTGTACCAGTCCGGCAATCTCCTTTTCCAGTGCCGGGTGCGGATAGGTAAAGGAGATTCCTTCCCGCATGGTCAGAAAACCTGCCGGCTTTCCGTCTTCAGTGGCAATATAGCCCATCAGCTCATTGTGCTTCCATGCCTCACGGATGGATTCGGAAATACTTTCCCCACCATTGAGATACTCAGCGAACAGGCTGACAATGAGCGGAATGTCCTGGTCCATGATTTCACGATATTCGATCACAGGACAGTTACTCCTTTTTTTTGATTCGGTAGATTTTCCGTGTTCTGCGCATCAGGATTACAAAGCTCAGCAGCATAAACAGCATGGCTGCGCAGAAAATCCCGATTCCCTTCCTGTACCCGAAAGTCAGCAGTGCGCCATATGTCATGGGGCCGACAGTCTGGCCGAGACTTTCAAATACAGAGTATACACCCATGGACCGGCCTTCGCCGAATGCAGCGCTTTCCGGAGTCTGTTCAAAGTACGAGTACTGGCAGGTGTAGGCAAAGGATATGACCACAGACAGGAGAACCACGCCTGCAAGCACGGATGTCATGGATGGATACAGGATGAACAGCAGCATGTTCGTGGCCATCAGCCCACTGGCCAGAACCACGCTCCAGAAGGAACCGAGGTGTCGGATCAGCCAGGAGGACAGAACCGGTCCGATATAGAGAACCATCATACCGCAGACCAGATAAATCTGTCCGATCCGGACCTCGGTCATACCATGCCCGGCCGCGTACAGCGGGAAGAAATACTCGCGGTAGGAAAGTGCCATCATGAATGGTGTCAGGATCAGCAGGAAGAATCCGAGTACACGCCGGTTCAGGAAGAATCTGGGGATACTGAGAATCTGCGGGTCCGCTTCCCCGGTATTCCGGTTTACGGGATGTACACTGGAGGATGTAAAGGCCAGGAGCACTCCGATTGTGGCAATGACTGCGCTGATGATATAGACATACTGCCATCTGCCCCGGGAAAGCAGCATGGAAGACAGTCCGGCACCGATGGTCAGGCCCGAGATGGTACCGGCGGATACATCCGCAAATGCGGCTGCGACCTTCTCGCTGGTCGAGCCGGCAGAGGCGACCGTATTGCAGCTTACATAGACGATTCCCATGCCGGAACCGATCAGCATCTTTCCGGCCAGCACACCCCAGTAGGTACCGGTAACCGGGCAGCAGATAAAGCCGGCAAGCAGGACCAGCATACCCAATGTGAGTATACTCCTGGATCCATGCTTTTCCACCATACGCCCGGCAAACAGCGACAGCAGTGCCATCATCATCAGCTGTGCAGACATGGGCAGGGCTACAGCCACACCATCCGGGACCGGAAGTCCGCCCTGGTAGAGCTGAGTACAGAGAATGGCAATGAATGCATCCTGCATGGAGTCAGCAAGATAAATCAGGAACATCATGGTCCGCAGAGGGACCTTTTCCGTCTGATCCAGTGTAATGAACTCACGTTTCCGCTGCAGGAAGGCGATCAGGAATGTAAACTCCAGCAGGAGCATGGTGATCACAATCGTACTGGTGGCTGTCTGCAGGGTCTGTTCCCGGCGCAGGGCATTCTGCTGTCTCTGCAGGGAATCCAGGCTCTGTCCGACTTCCAGTTCGCCGATGATCTGTCCCATGTCATCGTAGACCGGTGTCAGCTGGAACACCCAGGCGCCGTATGCACTGATCTCCGAGACCAGCACATCTTTTCCCGTGTGCAGCACGGCTGCATACTCGTTATCTTCCGGATCATCCGGATACATCGGTCTGGCGCAGGGCATGGTATCCTCAAAATCCATGACCATGGCCACATTTCCGTCAATAATACGGTACAGAATATAATAGTAATAATCTCCACGATCATAGGACTTCCAGGTGTGCCGGTCAAGCGTTGCCTTCAGGTCTGTGTAGGCAGCACTGCCATAATCGTCGGCACTGTCCAGTTCCAGCAGATCCTGTCTGTTGATTTCCGCATTGAGAAGCTCAGAAAACAGAGCAACCTGTTTTTCAATGGAAAAGGTGCTGTTATCCATCAGCTGCGAGAGCAGTGAATTTCCGATGATGAATGACACAGTCAGCGTACCGGTAACGATGAGCAGCACACGCAGGGTTCTCTCATTTTTCCGTGCACTGCGGATCACAAGAATGACAATCCGTATAAGCTGATAGAGTATGCACAGGGCACTGATTACGGCCATGGCCCAGATCAGGATCACACGTCCGTAATACAGGACCCGGGCACTGGAAACATATTCCGCCGCTGCGCCGGTGTGGGTTTCATTCCCGGTCAGCTTATAGAAACCGGCCTGGTCCGTGACCACCACATTCTGCCCGTCATCGGAAACACCGAGAGTGAACGGGATGCTCTTCAGGGTGCATACAACACGGTCTGTCATGTCTCCTTCCAGGGAAAAGTGATGCACGCTTCTGCCCTGGAGTTCCGTATAATACACTTCACCGTTTCTGGCACACAGGCTGTTGGGCATCAGGCTTTCCGGCGTTTCCATAAGCCGGCTTTCCCTGCTGTCAGGATCCGTTACGGTGATGTTACCATGGCGGTCTGCCGTGATGATCCGGTTGGTCCGGACGTCATAGGCAGCGGCATGGAGGACACCGGATACCGGGACGGATGCCACTTCGGCAATACGCCCGTCCGGCTCAATCCGCTTCAGTTCCAGGGCGTCTACAGTTTTCAGAAGAAACCAGAGCTGGTTTCCGCTGGCCTGGATTTCCAGGATTCTTCCGTACTGGAGAGGCGTTTCCTCCCGGGCCCAGTCGGTATAATCCGTTTCAAACAGTGTGTCTGCGCCGACAGCATTCAGCCGGATGATCCGTTCCCTGTCCAGAAGATTTCCCCGGTCCCCGTACGCAATCTCAGCCAGATAGATCCGTCCGTCATCGGTCTGTGCAGCATGGCATGCATAGAAGAATGTGTCGGATAAGGAACCGCCATCCAGTCGCTGCACAAGACGGTCATCCCTGTCCAGTACAAGCAGCGTTTTTTTCCCGTTGTCAATGACGAGAGTATTCCCGTCATGCCCGACACTGATGGCACTGGAAGACATCAGGGTATAGGTGGATTTCTGTGTCAGCAGGGAACGGTTCCAGACGACTGCGGTGATCAGAGCGGCTACCAGCAATCCCAGGATCATATTGATCAGAATCACTGTTCGCCTGCGCTTTGTTTTCATCTGTGTAAGCCTCCATACTCCGCACTGCAGCCGTGTGCTTGTAAAACCGGATTCCGGTGCCCCATGGAGTGCGGCCTGACCGGATCTGATAGGTCAGATTATACAACACAAGCGGGGAATTCGCTATGAGTGGCGGAAATGTGCGGATCTTTTTTCACCTGACGGTGCAGGTCCGCAGGGAAGCATGCCGAACAGGACCTGTTCCGGTCTGGTCCGAATGATGGCCGGTGCCCGATGGCAGAAGAGGTATAACGTTAAACCTCAATGCATGTCCGCCGGGCAGTCCGGGAAATCGAAGATTCTGGATATATGCGCAGCGCAGAACCTCAAAAAAACAGGGAGCAGATTGCAACGGTTCCGGACGCATGCTACCATAAATGCATATCCATCGAAAGCGGGGAGCAAGCAATGACAAAGCATCAGTATCCGGAATGTAAAACCGTGGATGTCAGAGAGGACTGGTTCGGCATCAGCCTGCCGGATCCATACGCATGGCTCAGGGACAGGAAAGATCCTGAGGTGCTGGATTTTGTAGCCAGGGAAAACGCATATACAGATGGTTTTTTCCGTGATTTTCCTGTGGATGCGAAGATTGCCGCACTGAAAGCTGCGCAGCTGCCCAAGCTGCCATCTTCGCTGTCACGATTCAGGGACGGGCATATCGGTACGATTTCCAGGGAAGGGAATTACCAGATCCGGTATCTGAACAGTCAACTGGAACCGGTTGGCGAATTCAGCGTTCCGCAGGTGCTGGCAGACCGTATCGTGCTGAGCGCCGCGCCTTGTCCTGTCTGTGAACGGTATATGGCGCTGATGACACAGAAACCGGGTGCTGCACGCCCGACACTTTGTGTACTGGATACGGAAACAGAAACTCTCATACTGGATGCGGATATGGTCTTTTCTTTCGAATGGTCCGAAGCGAACGGCTGTCTGTACTATTCAAGCAGTGAGACAGATCCGGTCAGGCAGACCAGTCATTCTGTGTTCCTGTGCCTGAATCCGCAGACAGCACAGACTGCCAAGGTGTATGAAGATGACAGTATGGCCATCTTCGGCCAGGTGTATGCCTCCGGTGATGGCGCTACGGTCATGGCCATGGTCTGTGAAGACTATGCACATGCCCGGTGGATTGCCCTGGACGCTGTGAACGGGGAAAGCAGTCCGCTTACGGAAAATGTGGTGGAATGGGAGTATATTGATACACTCAACGGGGAACATTACTTTATCAGTCTGTCGGATGCAGCCCATGGCAGGGTGATCGCTGTGAGGAATACCGGGGAAGTCCGTGTCGCACTGCCGGAAATGCAGGATGTGATTCTGGAGTCAGGATTCCGGGCCGGGAATTCCCTGTACCTGATCGGCCACCGGGATGTCAGTGCCTGCCTGATCAGTCTGAATACACTGGCTGAGTATCCCTTGCCCAGCCCGTTTGCCGCCCTGGCGTATGCAGGAGAGGCAGAGAATCATGCTGCTTTGCTGCGGTATGAATCGTTTGTGGATGCACCGCAGATTGTCCGTTTCGACGGGACTGTATGGGAAACCGTGCGCAGTGTGGCACAGACAGCACATCCGGATGTTGTGACCGAGCAGCATTTTGCAGTCTCCGCGGACGGCACCCGCGTGCCCTATTACCTGGTTCGCCGCAGGGATGCCAGACCGGACGGGTACAACCCGGTACTGGCCTATGCCTATGGCGGGTATAACGTTTCCATGCCGCCATGGTATACAGAAACGGTGACAGGCACTGTCATTCCGGACTGGGTGGAAAAGGGCGGTATATATCTGCATATCAACAACCGTGGCGGGAATGAGTACGGGCCTGCGTGGCATGTGGATGGCGTGGGAATGAACAAGCGCCACTGCTATGAGGATTTCATCAGTGCGGTGGAATCCGTGATTGCGGATGGCTGGACACGCAAGGGAAAGGTCGGGATCACAGGATGCTCCAATGGCGGTCTGCTCATGTCTGCACTGGTCACCATGCGTCCGGACCTGTGGGGCTGTGTGATTGACTCTGTGCCGCACACGGACATGATCCACTTTGCTGAGGATGACCGTGGACCCATGTATATCACGGAGTACGGCAATCCCAGGGAAAGCCGGGAAATGTTTGAGTATCTGCTGAGCTATTCACCGTACCACAATGTGAAGGCTGTGGAGTATCCACCGACCTATATCCAGACCGGTGAGCTGGACAACAATGTTCCTCCGTACCATGGCAAGAAACTGGCTGCACGGATGCAGGCAATGAATACAGGCAATGCCCCTGTTCTGCTGCGGGTGCTGGCAGAAGGCAGTCACGATCGTGGCAAGGGTGAAGCATACTGGCAGACGATTGCAGAGATGCAGCTTTTCCTTGAGCATTACCTGAAAGAGACGGACGCGTGCTGAAACTTCCCGGTTCCGGTCAGGAAAGACAGAATTCATCGGACCCGGGACCCGGGCAGACCAGGTATGCATTTGCTGTAACCACGCACAGGCATGCCACCATGGCGGAAGAATGTTTCCGGGTTCCCTGCATGATCGCCGGATCTGTTCTGTGAATACGAGGCGTGCAGGGAATGTGAATGAAGGGGTTCCTCCTGAGTTTTCCATTTCGGAAACATGACTGTGGAAGCCGGCTGAGAAAAACTGAATCATGGCTCCCGGCCCTTCTGCGGCCGGGCTTTTCAATTCCGTGTATGGACTGCAGCGCGTGCATGTGCCGGTAAGAACCTGGCGGTATATATTGTTTTTGCATCTTGTCTTCATATATAATATTGGTATCTCAGCCGGTGTTCCATGGGTACCAGGAAGACAGGCAGTCAGTGCCTGGATGCGACTGCATGACGCAGTATATGCCATGGCATCAGGGAGAGCCAGGAACCACCGGAACGTGTAGTGAATCAGGAGGAAAACAATCATGAATGAATATCTGAAGAATCCGTCAGCTTGGGTACCACCGCAGGTGCCGGAAGAGATCCCGCACGGTGATATGCCAGGGGACAGAATCTGTATCGGTGCAGAGCATGTAAAAAAGGCGGAAGCGCTGTTTCCGGCACTGCTGCCGCTGCTTCGGGAGGCAGTCACAGTAAACCCGGGCGGGCGTGCCGTGATCAGTGTCTGTGGTGGCAGCGGCGTGGGCAAGAGCGAGATCGCGTCTGTACTCGGTTTTTACCTGCGCTCAGTGGGTATCGGGACGTATATACTCAGTGGTGACAATTATCCCAGGCGTATCCCGAGGGACAATGATCTGGAACGTCTGCGCGTGTTCCGCGTAGGCGGCCTGCGTGGACTGCTGGACAGCGGACTGTATCAGGATACGCAGACGCAGACACTGCATGCACTGTGGGCAGAAGAAAAGGATGCGGACCCCGGGGAGGCAAAAGACCGGCCATGGCTGCAGGTCTATCAGCAGGCGGGCCGTCTCAGGCTGGCTGAATACCTGGGTACACCCAATGAAACAGACTTTGAAGAGGTCAACGGGATAATTGCCCGGTTCAGGCAGGGAGCCCAGGCACTGCCGCTCAAGCGCATGGGCCGGGAGATCACGGAGCTCTGGTATGACACGGTGAACCTTGCAGACGTTCAGGTGCTGATCATTGAGTGGACACACGGTAACAGTGATTACCTGCATGGAGTGGATATCCCCATCCTGCTCAACAGCACGCCGGCGGAGACACTGGCGCACCGGCGGGCACGCAATCGTGACGGGAAGACGGATTCGCCCTTCACAACCATGGTTCTGCAGATCGAACAGCAGAAACTGGAGTATCAGGCGCATAAGGCAAAGCTGATCCTTGCCAAGTCCGGAAGCCTGCTCACGTATGCGGAATACCGCGCGCTTATGGCGGAAGACGCCGGAAAGGAAGGATGACCATGAACCATGGTGCCATGCTGAATGCGTACCCTGACAGTCTGGGCGGGAACCTGAGCGGAATTGTTTCCGTGCTCCAGAAGCCGGAGATGAAGGATGTGTTCCGCTCCTTCTATATTCTGCCCAGCGTATTCAATACAGATCTGGACCGGGGATTTTCGGTGATCAGCTATGACCTGAACCGGCGTCTGACCCGGGCGGAGGACCTGGAACACCTGGCGGATCTGGGGCTGGACCTGAAGCTTGACTTTATCCTGAACCATCTTTCCGTACTCTCGCCCCAGTTTCAGGATATCCTGGAAAAAGGGGATGCTTCCGAGTACCGGGATTTCTTTATTGACTGGAACCGGTTCTGGGAAGGCAGAGGGGAAATGACCCAGGCCGGCTATATCCAGCCTGAGGCGGATGCAATGAAGGATATGTTCTTCCGCAAGCCAGGACTGCCGATCCTGATGGTACGCTTTCCGGACGGGCGTGAAGTCCCGTACTGGAACACATTCTACCAGGAAGTGCGCTATGATGCGCCGGATGCGCAGGACCTGATGCATGCGCTGGGACTGCAGTACTGTCAGGCCGAAGTGCTGGCCGGGCGGATCGCAGCGGCCTGCCAGGCGGGGGAAAAACCCGGGAATATCGATACGACGGACATACTGGACGAAGAGGCAGGGCGCGCACTGACTGCGTACATGGAAAGCCGCAGGAAGTACCTGGGTCAGATGGATGTGAATATCAATTCCCCGAAGGTATGGGAATACTATGACAGCGTGCTGGCTCAGCTGGCCCGGTATGGTGCAGCCATTGTACGTCTGGACGCATTCGGATACGCGTCCAAGATTCCGGGACGGCGCAACTTCATGAATGAACCGGAAACCTGGGATATCCTGGAGCGTGTGCGTCAGATGGCAGTCCGGCACGGACTGAGTCTGCTTCCGGAGATTCATGCATCCTATGCGGACGGAAGCTATGCAGTCGTGGCCGGGAAGGGATACGTGACCTATGATTTCTTCCTGCCGGGGCTGGTGATCGATGCCATTGAAAACCGGGATGCGGTTCTGCTTGCGCACTGGGCGCAGGAACTGCGGGACCGGAAGATCCGAACGGTGAATATGCTGGGCTGTCATGACGGGATTCCGCTGCTGGACCTGCAGGGACTGCTGCCGGAAGAGCGGATCCAGGGTCTGATTGACCTGATCGTATCCAGAGGTGGCATGATCAAGAATCTGCACGGCCAGAAAAATGTGTATTATCAGGTGAATGCGACCTATTACAGTGCACTGGGTGCAGACGATCGCAAGATGCTGATGGCACGTGCGCTGCAGCTGTTTATGCCCGGGAAACCGCAGGTGTGGTACCTGGACCTGTTTGCCGGACAGAACGATACGGCCGCTGTGGCACGCAGCGGGGCCGGTGGACATAAGGAAATCAACCGCACCAACCTGACTGCGGAAGAGATAGAAGAGCGGCTGACCTGGCCTGTGGTGCGGGCTCAGCTGGACATGCTTCGCATGCGCAATACCAGCCCGGCTTTCGGGTTTGACGCAGACCTGACCGTGAGTACACCGGAGAGCGGACGACTGTGCCTGTGCTGGCAGCAGAAGGGTGCCTGCGCCATGCTGGATGCTGACCTGAATGCCTGTACCTTTACCATGGAAGCGGACGTACCGGACGGAAAATTCCGGTATGTCCAGGCGTAAACTGAACTGAATTTTGCCGGAACCGGCCGGATCCCGGGAACCAGCAGCATGCGGATGCGTTGCATGGTTCCCGGGCGGAAGGTTCCGGCAAAGTTATTTATGGGGATTGTTGCATAAACTGCAAGAATACAATGGAAAAACGGTTTGATTTGCCGATGGTGGGCCTGCTATGATGCATAACGAAGGGATGGGACAGGGAATGAGCATGGAAAGAATCAGTCAGCGCATGCGCACACTGGCCCCCGAGCTCGATCCGCTGCGTCTGGGTACCGGCTGGACGCGGGAAGACCTTGGGAAAGCCCAGATCCTGATCGAATCTACGTTTGGTGACAGCCACCCCGGGTCCGGTCATCTGGACCAGCTGGTGGAAGCCGTGCGACAGGGTGTTGCCGAAGCCGGCGGTCATGGAGCAAGGTATTTCTGCACGGATATGTGCGACGGGGAGAGCCAGGGCACGGACGGTATCAATTATTCCCTGGCCAGTCGGGAAATGATTGCGGGCATGATTGAAATCCATGCCGGTGCTACACCCTTTGACGGTGGCGTATTCATTGCCAGCTGCGACAAGGGCATGCCTGGTTGTCTCATGGGCATGGCCCGGGTCAACATTCCGGCAGTCATGGTGCCGGGCGGTGTCATGCGGGCAGGACCGGAGCTTCTGACTCTGGAACAGCTGGGCATGTATTCCGCACAGTTTGAACGCGGGGAGATTGATGAGGACAGGCTCTGCTGGGCAAAGGAAAACGCCTGCCCGGGCTGCGGTGCGTGCTCGTTCATCGGAACCGCTTCCTCCATGCAGATCATGGCGGAGGCCCTGGGCCTGGCGCTCCCGGGGAGCGCACTGCTGCCGGCGGGCAGTCCGGAACTTACGGACATGGCACGCAGAGCGGGTGCGCTTTCGGTAAGCCTGGCGGATACCGGACTGAAACCCTCAGACATTGTGACCATGGACAGTTTTGAAAATGCGATCCTGGTTCATGCCGCGATCTCCGGGTCCACCAACTGTCTGCTGCACCTGCCGGCCATTGCTCATGAGCTTGGGATTGAACTGACCGGTGAGACCTTTGACCGGCTCCACCGTGGTGTTCATTATCTGGTGAACCTGCGGCCGGCCGGCCAGTGGCCTGCGGAGTTCTTCCATTATGCGGGCGGTGTGCCCGCCGTCATGGAGGCCCTGCGGCCGCTTCTGCACCTGGATGCCATGACTGTGACCGGGAAAACCCTGGGCGAGAACCTGGACGGGCTGCGCAGGAGTGCGTATTACGCACACTGCCAGCAGCTTCTGGACGCTGCCAACGCCCGGTATGGCCTGCAGCTGAAGAAGGAAGATATTATCCGGCCATGGGATGACCCATTGGGTGAGGATGGCTCCATTGCTGTTCTGTACGGGAATCTTGCACCGCTGGGTGCGGTGATCAAGCATACCGCATGCCCGAAGGAAATGTTCTCGGCTGTGCTGCATGCGCGCCCCTTTGACAGTGAAGAGGAAGCACTGGATGCTGTGCTGCATCACAGGGTGCATCCCGGGGATGCCGTACTCATCCGGTATGAAGGCCCGAAGGGTTCCGGCATGCCGGAAATGTTCTATACATCGGAAGCCATCTCTTCAGACCCGGAACTGGGCCGGACCATTGCACTGATCACGGACGGGCGCTTTTCCGGTGCATCCACAGGTCCGGTGATCGGACACTGCAGCCCGGAAGCCCAGGACGGAGGCCCGATTGCCCTGGTGGAAGAGGATGACCTGATTGAACTGGATGTCCGGTCCCGTCTGCTCAGCCTTATCGGAACCCGGGGCGTCCGCAGGACACCGGAAGAGATGGAACGGATTCTTGAGGAACGCAGACAGAAGTGGCAGCCCAGGCCCGGAAAATACATGAGGGGTGTGCTCCGCATGTTCAGTGAGCATGCCGCATCGCCTATGGAAGGCGCATACCTGAAATTTGACAAGGAGTGATCTTTTTTGCCGCATCCGCCGAAACAGCCCCCGAAAATGGAAATGACGCCCCAGGAACAGGTCTACCTGCCCAATGCTGCACGCTTCCGGCAGGATGTATTCCGGACCGGAGCGCATACGCTCATGTATAACCTGTACGTTCCGGAATCGGTTTCCGGTCCGCTTCCACTGGTTGTGTTCATGCATGACATGGGATCCGTGTCTGAGGAACCGGACCGTACGCTGCGTCAGGGCATTGGCGCGGATGTCTGGGCTGACCCGGCTGAACAGGCTGTCCGTCCATGCATGGTCCTGGCACCGCAGTACACGGAAAAATCCGCACATGACGACTATACTGTCGGCTGGGCGGCGGAAGCGACCATGGATCTGATCCGGGATGTATGCAACCGGTATCCTGTGGATACGGACCGGATCTATGGCACTGGTCAGTCCATGGGTACCATGATGCTCTGCGAGCTGCTGATCCGCTATCCCCGGTTCTTTGCCGGCTGCTTTCTGACCGCAGGTCAGTGGGATCCGGAACGTATGTCTGCAATCCGGGACGAGCATGTCTGGATCATGGTGTCCGAACATGATGACCGTGCGTTCCCGATCATGGGCGCATGCATGCAGGCCATTGAACAGGCAGGCGGGAAAGTGGCACGCGGGCATGTGAATGCCAAGGCGGATGCACAAGACCCGGGCGAGATTCTGTCAGGACGTGCTGGCACAGGGTGCCGGGATCCAGTTCACCTGGCTGGATGGGGACAGTGTGCTTCTGGATGGTGCTGAGATTTTCCCTGCAGTGCATCATATGAGTACGTGGAAATGGGCATACCTGTTCGAACCGGTCCGTGCATGGCTGTTTGAGCAGCATCTCTGAGCAGAAATGAACAAGGACTGCCATGGTGGCCGGATCTGACGGCGGCCGTGGCAGTTTTTTTGCATGTCTTGTCATCTGATGAATCATGCTCCTGACGGCGCAGAACTTACTCCGCCTGAGAATACGGGCAGAATGGCACAGCGCTGAAGCATTGCGTTTGGAACGATTTGATCGTACAATACTGAAAAACCGGATCAGGAAAGCGGTGGATTCCGCAGAATCCGGACGGATCATACAAATCATGGAAAGGGGCAGGAACAGCATGAGTGAATTCTATCGCGAGAAAGGCCAGACCATCGTCAAGAAAACTGTGAAATCAGGGATTTCTTTCGGAAGCGCACTGGCCATGGTTATAAGCTTCACAACATGGCATTCTGTGGGTTGGGCAATCTTTCACGGGCTGCTCAGCTGGG